>NZ_PCGX01000011.1:0-120244 GCF_002846655.1 Bifidobacterium thermophilum
CCCGTCGAAGCCTTGGTGGGCCCTCACCCCGCCAACAAGCTGATAGGACGCGACCCCATCCCACGCCGCCAGAGCTTTCCCGGACCCCCATGCAGGAGCCCGGCACATCCGGCATTACCACCCGTTTCCAGGAGCTATTCCGGAGCATGGGGCAGGTTGGTCACGCATTACTCACCCGTTCGCCACTCTCACCCGCAAGCAAAGCCTGCAGGATCCCGTTCGACTTGCATGTGTTAAGCACGCCGCCAGCGTTCATCCTGAGCCAGAATCGAACCCTCCACAAAAAAACAATGCGGAAAGCCAAAAACAGACTCTCACAAAATAATTGACGGTCGCCTAATAAGGAAAGGCGACTCGCACGAAAACCCCGACCCCCATCAACCGCCCTCGCGGACTCCCACGCAGGACAATCAAACACCCCGCACGGAAGCGGGGACCGGACTGGCAATCATTGACTATAAAGAAGTAGTACAGACACGCTCTTGAGTTCTCAAACCACCACCACACACCCGACAAAACCAACCCCCCAAGGGAAGCCGGCCGGCGAGCGGCAGCAAGAGAACAACATACACCACCAACACCACCCACGCAAACCAACCACCCAACCACCACCCCACAAACCCCCGGAAAACCAACCAAACACCGGCGTGTCGAAAACACCACACACAACCAACCAAACAACAAAACAACACCAAAAACACGGCGCTTAGTCGCAGCTAAATCCGGTTGCCTTCATGCCCATTGCCGCACTCCGAGCCAGATTTGCGTACCCCGACTATTCCCGATTCAATCAGCCAACGTCGTTTCGAGTGAACCATCCGACGGTGGTGTCCCAACTGTACATTTGAGTGACACACTTTCTTTCGAATGCGGAAGGTAATCAAGCACCCCATACCAAGTTCCGTCATCATGTTCCGATGCTTCTCCCCGCGTATTCATCGCCTCCTGGCATGTTAGGAAATCCTGTTTACCGATGCGGTATTTTTGTGGGTACAGATGCTGCAGTGTTGCCTGTGCCTGAACGTAATAGCTTTCCGGCGTATGGTCGAGCAAATCATTGACGGCTTCAGTCGTGCCGTGCCAAGTACCTTCTTCGTGACTCACACTCGGCTTGGTGATTACAACTCGTTTCGGCATATCAAGATAGGGGATGTCCAGGAGGTGCCGGACAGCAGATGGCATGAACAAGACAGCACACAGGACGGTGACGATTGCTCCGAATCTCAACACCCACATACGAGCTCGAGTATAGATTTCAGGCTGTTTTCGCCACCGAAGCGCGACTAGGACGGTGATGGCGGCAAACCCAATTGGCGTAATACCGAACATGATGCTTCGCGCGAATCTGTTGACGAATACTGACGCAATCATCCACGCGATGGTGACGGTGACGGCTGCTGCAATCGGGATTTTGTAGGCGTTACGATTCTCGTCAGCGGCTTGTCTCCACTCGCGTTGTGCCGTCTGCTGCATCCGGGGAAATTCGATGTGGATCGGTTGGGAATCATCGCCGATCAAGGTGTCAGCCGATTGGCGTTCTTGGTTAGAAACTTCGCCGTAGCCCGCTCTACCAAACGACTCGTTCATCATGAACTCCTCCTCGAGTGATTTGTTCGTTTCCCTCGTGCTTTCTTATACCTTTCTTGGTACACGGCATCGCACATGGGTGTGCATCCCATTTTCGGCCTGGACATGCCATTATCGGCAACTGTCTGTATCGGCGTGTCGCGGCGATATGATGATACTCAATCCGGTTGCGAACCACCGCACTCGGAAGTAACGATGATGCTCCACAAAGAAGGGGCGCAGGCAAGGGAACTGCGAGAATACGGCAGACCAGAATCGGCCAAAACAGAAGGGAAAGATGATGGTTCAGCACACAATCTGGCATTGGGGTAAGTTGGCAGATGGGTCCGCGCGGACGCTGCGAGACGCCATGTATGGGGAAGCTGTCGGCGATGCATTGGGTGTCCCATTCGAGTTCAGGGCTCGCGGTACTTTCACATGCACAGGCATGGCATGGGACCGCGCGAATGGAAGCGTCAGCGTCGGAGGTGGAGTTGGGGCTTGGCACCAACCCGTCGGCACATGGAGCGATGACACCGGAATGGCCTTGGCAACCTGCGATTCGTTGCGGGAGCTCGACAGAGTGGACGTTGCGGATATGCGTGACAAGTTCATACGGTGGCGCGACAGCCAGGACTACAACGTTGACCTGCGATTCGACATTGGCGGCGCTACAGCGAGCGCACTCGCGAGCGGGCACGGATTGGCGGGCGAGCGCGACAACGGCAACGGCTCGCTCATGCGCATCGTCCCGCTGGCGTTCACGGATGCCGACGACGACGAAATCCGCTCAGTGAGCGCGATTACGCACGCTCATCCGATAAGTTGTGAAGCATGCGTCACGTATGTTCGGTATGCGCGGTTGCTGCGGGATGGCGCGTCACCGCTCGAGGCATTGCATGACAAACGAGTCGCATACGGTTTGAGTGGAGTCGCTTCTAGAACCACCGCAGGAGTAGGGGTTGACGATTTGACAATCATTCCCGAGCTGAATCGAAAGGACGTTGCATCCAGCGGATTTGTTATCGATACCTTGGCGGCTGCGATCTGGTGTCTGACCACCACCACGAGGTATGCGGATTGCGTGCTTGAAGCAGTCAATCTGGGAGAGGACACTGATACGACAGCCGCGGTGGCGGGCGGTCTTGCCGGAATCGTCTATGGTATGGGTGCGATTCCGGATGAATGGCTGCATCTGCTTCGTGGCAAGGATGTGATTGACCGTTGCACCAATCTTCCAGAAGACAACTGAACGGTGCGGATCGGCTTGCTTTACCGGCTGCGGCGGAGCTGGAATGGGGGTTGGCGATTCCACCGGCATCAGGGTCGAGATATATAGCGCGTTCCAGGATGTCACGCTGCGAAATCCACGCTGGCGTTCCAATGCTACCGGTCGAGATATCTAGCAGGTACCAGGATGTCACGGATATCCCCGACATCTCGAGAATCCCGGGTGTCTCAGGGCTCCCTGGCATACCGGGCACCTCGGGTATCTCGGATATCTCAGATAAGCACTTCCTGCCCTCGTTAAATCTCTTCGAGCTGTTGTGAAGACAGGATGACCACGTCTCGACGTTGCCTCGCGATGATACGTCGATCTTCCAGGTATCGAAGTTTACGCGACAGTGTTTCCGGCGTGGTACCCAGATATGACGCAAGTTCCTTCATCGTCATCGGTATTCGGACACGCCGTGAGCCACCGGCGCTTTTCGACAGGTCGAGCAGATACGACGCAAGACGTTCCTCGACTCGCCCCATCGCGAGAAACTGCGTCTGTTCTTCCACCCTCGCCATTTTGCTGGCGATTGTGGAGAGCAGTCGGATACTCAGCTGCGGATGCGCGTCCAAAAGACGCATAAAATCCCGGCGCAGCAGGACGCACACCATGGTGTCGGCGAGCGCTTCCCCGTACAGGTTCTGGTTGCTGGCACCGAACAGCTGGCTCTCGCCTTCGTAGCCGCCTGGTTCAATCACTCTTAACAGTTGTTCACGACCATTGGAGGTGATTCTATAGACCTTCATGCTTCCCTTGGCCACGATACTCAATTGAGGATCGGAGTGCGAGGAGAAAACGATATCGCCCTTATGAAAGGTGCGGAACTTGGTACTCCGTTGAATATTCAGCTGGTCTTCACCGCTGAGGTCTTGAAATAGCGGTACCAGTTGCACACACAAGTCTTGAGGCATGATATCGTCTCCTTCCCTTCATCGTGGGGGTACCATCACGCAATCGTCGTCACGAAACCCTGACACCGGATCATTCTCGTGAGGCCGCTCGCTCAGGACCGTTTACTGCACACGTCTTTCGTCCGTGGATTCGTAGATGCGATGCGCTTCCTCGAGCATACGGTAAGTTGCCGCAAGCGTGGGGCAAGCATCATCTGGAATCGTGTAGCCATTGGTGAGATCCCTGATTCGCGCAAGCTCGTCGCCGATCTGGGGCTGCGCACCATTAGCCAACGCGATTCGATCCCGAATGGTTTCGTAACGCTTGCGTATCTCGAACACTTCAGGATGATGCGTTCCATGCGCGCGCGTGATGGCGAGCGTACCCAAGTCGAGTTGCTCTGCATGGTCTGCGAGATAGTCGGTGAATGCTGTCATAACTGTCCTTTCAAGTGGTTGAATTCATAAGTTCCGTGTGACTCATCAGATGGTGATGACGTGCATGTGGAAGGGCACAGCAGCGTCGAGCACCATACGTTTGTCGTTTATCACCGTTGCGCCGCGGTTCGAGTGGAAAGCACAGGATATCCGACCTTTTCGATGGCGTGTGCAACAGTTTGTGCATCGGTGAGATCCTCGTCAAACCGGAACGTCACTTTGCTGTTCGCAAACGAGACGTGCACAGTATCCTGGTCGACTCCCGGCACGTTGCGTGCGGCAGCTTCGATCTTGAGCATGCACGACGGGCAGGTTAGCGTATCCAGTTTCAGCGTTGCGGTGTTCATCTTGGTATCTCCTTTCATGCCGGTGGTGTTCACCGGCCGGTATCCCCGGCTGGCAGCCGGGACCATTGGTTATGCCGCCACAGTATCGATAACGGACCGCGGCTGTCCTTGATAGGTATCAAGTTTTCTGATATTCCAGTGACGGGTTCCATGATTTCTGTCAGTCCGGTAACGCAGCAGTCGCATGCCGTTGAGAATGACCGCCAGCACACTCGCCTCGTGGACGAACATGCCCACGGCCATGGTGAGCCACGTGGTGAGCACCAGCCCGGACAGCAGTAGCGCTACCGTACCCACTGCAATCGCAATGTTCTCGCGCATGTTGCGCACCGTGCGCTTCGCCAGGCCGTACGCGTGCGGCAGGCGCGACAAGTCGGAATCCGCGAGCACCACGTCGGAGGTGTCGATGGCCACGTCGGTGCCGTTGCCCATCGCGATGCCCACGTCCGCGAGCGCGAGGGACGGGCTGTCGTTGATGCCGTCGCCGACGAACACCACGCGGCGGCCTTCGTCGCGCAGGCGCGAGATGTACGCGGCCTTCTCGTCGGGCAGCATGCCGCCGACCGCGCGGTCGAGGCCGAGGCCGGCCGTCATGAGGTCGACGGCGCGCTGGTTGTCGCCCGAGAGCACCACGACGTTCCTGACGCCCAGGCGGCGCAGGTTCCTGATGCCGTCGGCGATGCCGGGGCGCAGGCGGTCGCGCACGCCGAGCATGAGGCGGATGCGTCCGTCGAGGGCCACGGCCACGAGCGAATCGCCGTGCGATTCGAGCTCGGCCGCGTCCGCGCGGGCCGTGGAGCCGAGCTCCACGCCTTCCGTTTCGAGGAAGCGCGGGCTGCCGACGAGGATCCGGTGCCCGTCGTGCACGGCGCGGATTCCGCCGCCCGTCACCACCGACACCTCGTCCACCTGCGGGGCGGGGACATCATCGAAATGCCGCACGATGGCCTTCGCCAGTGGGTGCTGCGACTGTGCCTCCACGCCGACGAGGTAGCGCGTGGCGTCGTCGGGGGCGGGGGCGGAGGAGGTCGCGGCGGCGTCGGGGGCGAGGGTGCTGGAATCGTCGTAGCGCCTCACGTCCGTCACCTGCGGCATGCCGACCGTGATCGTGCCGGTTTTGTCGAACACGAAGGTGTCGGCGGAGCTCAGGCGGTGCGTCACTTCGCTGCCTTTGATGAGCACGCCGTGGCGCGCGCCGTTGCCGATGCCGGCCATATTCGACACGGGCACGCCGATGACGAGCGCACCGGGGCAGCCGAGCACGAGCATGGTGATGGCGAGGTCGACGCGGCGCGTCACCAGGCCCACGATGACGGCGATGACGAGCACCGCGGGCGTGTAGTACGTGGCGAAGCGGTCGATGAAGCGTTCCTCTTTGGATTTGGAGTCCTGCGCGTTTTCGACGAGCTCGACGATCTTGCCGAAGGTGGTGTCCTCCCCCACCGTGTCGGCGCGGATGGTCAGCATGCCGTCGTCGAGCAGGGTGCCGGCGGAGGCGCTCGATCCCTTGGATTTGTCGACGGGGATGGGCTCGCCGGTGATGGCGGATTCGTTGACGAGACCGGTGCCCGACGTCACGACGCCGTCGACGGGGATGCGGTCGCCGGTGGTGACCTTGACGATGTCGCCGACGCGCACATCGTCGACCGGCACGGTTTCGAAGGTGCCGTCGGCGCGGCGGACCGCGGCGGATTGCGGCGCCATGTCGGTGAGGGCGCCGATGGCCGAGCGCGTCTGGTTGAGCGTGTAGCGCTCTATCTGGCCGCCGACGAGGAAGAGGAACGTGACGATGGCGGATTCGTCCCAGCTGCCGATGAGGAATGCGCCAAACACGGCGATGCTCACGAGCACGTCGATGGACAAGACCCGGACGCGCAGTGCCTGCACCGCCTGGATGAGGATCGGCAGCGCGCCGACGACCGAGGCGGCGATGAACGCCGTTGCGTAGGCCGGCTGCGAGTGCAGGGCGAAGCGCGCGACCAGGCCGGCGGCGATAAGCGCGCCGCTGATGATGGTGAGCTGCGGCTTGTGACGCAGGATGAAGCTCTGCATGGGCGGGGCCTTCTTTCGTGGTGTCTGTCGCGATGTCTGATGGTGCCCAAGATACGGGCGACGCGCCGGGAAAACATTGACCGCCGTCAAGTTCGGGGAAATTCTTTGGGATGTTTTTTGGAGGTGGCGGGGCGAGGCGGGCGGCGGGTGGAACGAGGCGACGGCAGAAGACAGGCCATAGGAAGCGTTCGGGCGCCCTTTCGCGTCGGAAGTCTCTACCACCGCCTATGCAGACACCCGCGCGAGTGCGTCGACGAAAAAAGCAAAACCGCATGATTCCGCGGTTTTCTGGCATCCGCCATGCGTTCGGTACACGTACGAAAACCTATCTGCCGGTTTGTGGGGTCCCGCGGCGCGAGACGCCAACGCAATTTCAACGTTTTCGGGCCCCGTATACTCGCCCCACCCCCGGAAAAGGACCCCACAAATCGCGAAATGCACCCCCGAAACCGTATCGAACACCAGGTAATGCGGCTATGTGCCCACGCCCCTTGTCTAGCGGAGCCTATCATGTATGACAATGACTACTCCCGGCACCCGAGGAGCGAAGGAGCCCCCATGAAGGCAGGAAACATCACCGGCTACTGGCCGCCCTGCGCTGACGAAACGGCGCGCACGCACAGGTACCGCCCGGTCAGCGAATGCGAAGCCGCCATCGCCGCAGGCACCGCCGGCCCCTGTCACAGCGGCGAAAGCGGACTTGTGGACTACGGCATCGTGGAGTGGGGCGACGACGACATCGTGTCGATTAACGGAAAGCGCACGCTGTCGGGGTATGTCTTCATGCTTGAGGACGCGATTTTCGGCTGCCCCAGGCTGCACCTGTGGAAAAGCAACGCGTCGGTGCATCAGGGCGCGGGCACGGCGGTCGGCGGTGTGTGGGGGCTGGAGATCGACCCCGAGGGGACAGAAATCATCCCCTATCGATCGATCAGCTCTATACGCGAGGATGCGCGCAGCCGCAACTTGATTCTCACCCTCGACGATGGTACCGAGCGCCCATTCCCCCTGACACCGTTCCCCTTCCTCTCAGGCCGTGCCAAGCGCCGTCATCAGCGCGCGGAGGAACTCGCCAAGCTCATCAACCAGCACCGGTAACCGCCGATACCGGGCGCGTCGACCGCTGCCGTACGCTCGACGCGCCCGCGCAGTGCAGATACGCCATTGGCTGTTTCCGGGTCTGCACAACACTCGCATTACGGCGATTTTCCCTTCTCGCGTTCTTCAACGCGACATTCTCCGCATCTGTCTGCTGGAAAAAGTGTTGTAATCGACACTTTTTTCCGGAAATAAATGTCGATGTTGACACTTTTTTCGAGTTAGGGCGGTAGCGCTACAGTGCGGGCGTCCAGAAAAGGACCGATCGTATGGAACAAAGCATCACGTCAGACACGACAGTCGACATGTTCATGCACGCGCCGGAATTCCATCGCGCTCTTGATGACCATCTCGCACGATTGCGATAAGCAAGCTCACTTCCCCGGGTAGACGCCAGGCTGCATCGCGAACAGATACCGCTAACCGATGGCAGCCAACAGGTCCAGTACCGATGGCATTCACCTGTCATGCGACGCCACAATCGCGTGAAGGTCGGATACTACCCCCGCTCTCCGCCAACGACGAACCCTATCCTGCGGTTGTGAGACTCATACGTCACACAGCAAGACGATAGCCCAGCCAAGTAGGTTGATCGCCACCGGTACATTGGCGCCTATGGGACCGGCCAGTCACACAGCAGACAGATAGCGTTCCCAGCAGGCGATCAACGAACTGTACCCCGCCGCGGTGCGACCAGCCGATCACGCCACACGCAGATACCGGCGTTACCGCACGCACGACGGTTCCACACGCACGACAGCTGCCACACATACGGCACACGCGAAGCCCCAACACACATCGCGACACGAACAGCACGACACAACTAGCACGACACTGCGGGCAATTCCCCAAATTCCGCGACATTCCGCGGTATGCTAGCGAACGTACGTACCATCACATAGGAATACGCGGGCCGTCAGACCGGTCCGGCGGTCGCAGAGCATGACGAAGGGAGAGCCAATGAACCGGCCGGTGCTGTACACCGACTTTGACGGGGTGCTCAACGCGTTCCCTGACAAGGAAATCCAAGACAACGGCGGGGTCGGGCATACGCAATGGCTCGACGACAACGATTCCCGCGCACAGCTCTATAGCACAGAACGCGCATTCGTGCTCACCGGCGATGACATCGTGCGCACCCCATGCGGCTACTATCGCATCCGCTGGTCGCGCAACATCGCACAGACTCTGCATCGACTCGCATCCGAAGGCGATATCGAACTCAACTGGCTGACGACCTGGCAACCGTACTGCTCACGGATTCTCGATCCGCTGCTCGGTTGGGACCCGCACATCGAACACACCGCCATCTGGTACGACCCCATCTCATACGAACGCCGGTACACCGGAAAACTGAGCACGGTATTCTCCCGAGTACGTTTCGAAGCCACCCAAGCCGACCCATCGCCGGTCATCTGGCTGGATGACGAGGAATGCTATGAGACCGCGGCAGACAGAATCCGCGCACTCTCCCCCAAAGCGCCCGTCCTCATGGTGCGGCCGGACGCCCGGATTGGAATCAGCCGCCGGCAGTGGCGCATCATCCAGAAATTCATCAGGAAGCCTGAGACATTCCCCGAACTGACACTCGACGAGGAACCGACCATCCGCAAGTATCCGGGACATCTCGGATTCTGAGGGCACACGCAATCTGTGAGCGCCGAGAGTCAGACGGGCGTGAATCGAACCAGGAATCATTAGGAATCTGCACACAACAAGGCAATCAAACCGAAGGATATCGTGCGCGCGACCCGGGTAATCCGCCGGGCGACCACCCGGGCGTAACACAACATCGGCAGGGCGCCGAGGCGTCCCACCGATGTACCAGTTCCCCGCCTGCCTACCGTTCCTCGCCGGCGGTCGCCCGCTGCGCCAGCCACAGAGGAATCAGCGAAATCGCGACCATCACCACCGCGACCACAGAAACCACAGGTGCCTGATGTGGCCGGAACATGTTATTCATGATCCAAATCGGTAACGTGGTCACGTTCTGTCCTGCAGTGAACGTCGTCACGACGATCTCGTCGAAGCTCAGCGCGAACGCCAGAAGCCCGCCAGCGATGAGAGACGTTCGGATCCTCGGGAATGTCACTTTGGTGAATGTCGTCCACAGCCCGGCCCCAAGGTCGGCGGAAGCCTCCTCCACATGCCGTCCCAGCTGGCCGAGCCTGGCAAAAGCGTTGTTGTACACTGTCACGATGGTGAAGGTGACATGTGCGACAATCAGCGTGAAAATCGACAATTTCACCCCCAGCATCGTGGTGAACGCGTTGTTGAGCGCGATACCGGTGACGATGCCGGGCAGTGCGATCGGCAGAACCACCAGCAGATTGACCGCGCTTTTACCGAAGAACTCGTAGCGCTGCAACGCGATGGCGCACAATGTGCCGAGAATCAGGGAAACGACGGTCGCGGCGACGGCCACTTCCAAGCTGGTTCCCACAGCCGCGAGCAAACCGGTTGATGACAACGCCTTCGACCACCATTGCAAGGTCAGCGAGCGCACCGGCCATGATAGCGTCGTGCTGCCGTTGAACGAGTTGACGACAACCACAAGCAGCGGCAGATAGATGAACAGCAGAATCAACACGGTAAGCGTGCCGAACACGATTCGAGTGGGTTTCTTCAGTTCCATGGAAAGCTCCTTTCTCTAGTCCCCTTGCTTCTCTTGTAACCCATGTCCTACGGTTTCGCGTTACAGCCGTTTGAGTGCGCCGGTTCGGCTGACCAGAAGCAGGTATCCCGCGATGATGATGATCGGGATCAACGCACATGCTGCGGCCATGGGGGCGTTGTTGGCGACACCGACATCCGTGTAAATCAGGTTGCCCAGCACCTGAGTCTTTCCGCCGACAATGCCCGCGACGATGTAATCGCCCAGTGACAAGGAGAAGCTGAAAATCGAACCTGCTACCATACCCGGCACAATCATGGGCAGCAGCACACTGCGAATGGTCGTCCACGTGTGTGCCCCCAAGTCACCGGACGCTTCCAGCAGAGATTCAGGGACTTGCTCGAAAGCGGTGAATATCGGGGTGATTGCGTACGGCAGCCACAGGTAGACCTCAGTGACAATCACCGCGGGCAGTCCGTAACCGGGCGATTGCATGTGCAATGGCGCCAGCAGCATGTCCAGCAGTCCAGAACCGGAGAGCACTGACCGCCAAGCGTACGCCTTAACCAGATAGCTCGCCCACAGCGGGGTGGACACGAGAATCAGGAGGATTCTACGCGCCTTGCCCTTGGACATGCGGGCCATGAAGAACGCGATCGGAAAGGCCAGCAGCACGTCTGCCACGGTGGCGATGACCGCAATCAAAAGAGTTCTGCCTGTCACCGCAAGGTACAGCTGATCAGTAAACGCTTCGACGATATTTGAGAACGTCCAAGTCATCTCGACCGCACCGGTGTATTCGTTGACCGACCATAGCGCGGTGATCAGGAGGGCGAACAGCGCGACGATGTAGACGAGCGCCATCCATCCCACCGGCAGCACCAGCAGCGCAACCCGGTGGACGACGGGATGGTTGTAGAGGAATGTCGAAATCGGCTTGCTGACCTTCTTCTGCCGAGCCGCTATCGGCGTGCTCGGGGAGATGACCATAGCGCTACGCGCCGGTTCGGCAGGTCGTGTCGTTGTCGTGGTCGTCATGGTCTCACCCCTTGATTTCCTGCCATGCCTTGGTCCACTCCGTGTAATCGGTGCACTTGACGTTCTTGCGGCCGTCGATACACTGCGAGATCGGAGTGTTCCAGTACCAGATCTTCTTCTCGAAGTCCTTGTCACCGGCGTGGTAGATGTCGCAGAACTTGCTGTCGGTTGCATACTGGCATGCGTTCTTGTTCGCCGGCGCCTCGCCGAAGTATTCGGTCGCCTGGGCGTTCGCCTTTGGACTGTCGATGTAGTTGAGCCACTGATAGGCGCAGTTCGTGTGCTTGGTCTTCGAGCTGATCATCCACGTATCCGACCAGCCGGTCACGCCTTCCTCGGGACTGGTGATGCCGAATTTCGAGGAATCCATCTGGTTGTAAATCACCTGCCATCCGGTACCCACCACGGTGTCGCCGCTTTGGAACGCCTGGGCGAGTTTGAGGGAATCCGACCAGTATTCGCCCACGTTCGCGTTCTGCTCCTTGAGCAGGTCGACGGCGGCTTTCAGCTGGGTCTCGTCAAGCGCGTACGGGTTCTTGATGTTCAGTGACGGCTTGTGCTTCATCAAGTAGATCGCGGCGTCAGCGATATAGATCGGGGAATCATAGGCAGTGACTTTGCCCTTGAACTTACTTGCCTTGGCTTTATCGAAGACGACATCCCACGAGGTTGGCGCCTCGCTGAAGTCAGCCTTGTTGTACATCAGGAGATTAGCGCCGTACCCGTGAGGAACACCGTAGGATTTGCCGTCCACTGTGTTGAAATCACGGTTCTTAAGGAACGAGTAGACGTCCTTGTAGTTGGGGATGAGACCGGTGTTCACCGGCTGGACGAGTCCGGCGTTGATGAGCCTCAAAGTCAGATCGCCGGATGCGGCGACCACATCGTAGGCATCGGAGCTTTTCACCAGATTGTAGGCTTCATCGCTGGTTCCGTAGGTTTTGGAGGTGACTTCGCATCCGGTTTCCTTCTCGAAGTCGCTCACCCAGTCGATGTCCGGGTCGTCAGAGCCATCTTCCACGTATCCGGGCCAGGCGAGAATCGATACCTTGCCTTCCGATTTGCCGAGTTTTTGCACGGCTTGCGCGGCTTTTGCGCCTGACGTCGACGTTCCGGAGGCACCGCAACCGCTGACGGCGAGTACGCCCGCCACTGCTACCGCCGCTGCGATCGCGGCCACCCCGTGTCGCCGGCCGTGACGTCGGCTGTTCGCGGCGGCGGTGTCCGTGTTGTTCCAATCGGGTTCGATCCAGTTGTTCGTGTTCATCATGGTTCCTTTCTTCTTCCTGTTCTCTTGTCGTTTACTTGTCCCCGTCCAGCGCAATCATGTCGCTCTTGTTCCATGCAAGCGCCAACGTGTCACCGGGGTCGGGTACGGATTCCCCGGCAGGCCTGACGACAGTGAAGGCGACGTTCCCTGGCAAAGTGACAATGATGCGGTATTCCGTACCCAGATATGTGCAGTCGGACACCGTGCCCTTGGTGAGGATGCCGTCCGCCGATTGCTCGCTCGAAACGCTGAAGGTGATGCGTTCCGGGCGGATCGCATACCGACCGTCGCCGAGCCCTGCATCATACGAAAGCTGCTGCGGCACGAGGTTGGTGGTGCCGACGAATCCAGCCACGAAATCATTCGCCGGATGGTCGTAGATCTCGCTCGGCGTGCCCATCTGCTGGATACGCCCCTTGCTGAACACCGCGATCCGGTCGCTCATCACCATGGCCTCCTGCTGGTCATGTGTGACGAATACGAAGGTGATGCCAAGTTCGCGCTGCAGATGCTTGAGCTCGACCTGCATCTGCTGACGGAGCTTCATATCAAGCGCGGACAGCGGCTCGTCGAGCAGCAGCACCTTGGGCTTGAGCACGAGGGCCCGTGCGAGGGCGACGCGCTGCTGCTGGCCTCCGGACAGTTGGCGGATGCGGTAGTCGGCCTTGCTATCCAGCTGGACCAGCTCAAGCATGGCATGCGCGCGATCGTACCGTTCCTCCTTGGCGACGCCCCTCACTTTCAACCCATATGCCACGTTGTCCAGCACGTTCATATGCGGGAACAGGGCGTAGTCCTGGAATACGGTGTTGACATCGCGATCGAACGGCGCCTTCGCAGTGACGTCTTCGCCGTCCAGCGCAATCACGCCTGAAGTCGGTTTTTCAAAGCCCGCGATGAGCCGCAGTGTCGTCGTCTTCCCGGAGCCTGATGGTCCAAGCATCGAGAAGAACTCGCCTTGACGCACCGAGAGGCTCAGATGGTCAATTGCCACGAACGAACCAAATCGTTTCGTGACATCAGTAAGAGTGATTGAATCCGCTACCATATTCTTCTCCTTTCTTGCGTTGTGGAAATCATATGATTCTGTATGTTTAAAGCACTGAGGTTATGAGTTAAGACACTGAAAACGCCGTTACAAAGCCATAACCAACGATAAAATGTTCAGCATGAGCACACCATTCGGCCGCATGAGCATCTTCCGGCCCGTCGCGGAAACCACGAAAACAGACCTCATTGTCGATCGTCTGACTCGGGCGATTGAATCGGGGATCTTGAAAAACGGGGAAAAACTGCCCGGAGAAGCTCACATGGCGCACCTATTCGCCGTCTCGCCGATCACGGCACGGGAGGCCTTGGAACAGCTCAGAACGGATGGCCTGGTCACCACGCGCAGGGGACGCGACGGCGGCAGTTTCGTCGTCAGCGACCCGGCAGGCAATATCAGCCGGCTCGAACGCAGCCTGCTGCACATGTCAACCATGGAGCTACGCGACTACCAAACGTATTACACCACTCTTATGTTCCGCTCCGCACAACTCGCCATGCACAACATCGCGCATGACGGGCGCAACAACTTGCTTGACACGCTACGCACACTCATCGCCGACCTGTCCAGCGATTCGGCGTCTGCCCATACTGATGCCGACCAGCCAGGTGACACTGCATTATCCCCCGGATACCACGAGATGCAGCTGCATCTGGAAATCGCCGCGGCGACGCAATCACCGAGCACGGTCAACGCCCTGCTTGAACTGCAAAACAAGCTCCACCATCTGCTCTGGCTCCGGTTCACCGACCGCAACCTCGCCTCCACGCTAGTTGGCATATACCGCCAGGCGGAACACGATCTCATCCAGCGCAATCCCAAATCGTTCAAAGAGCATATCCTTACACCGATCAACGAAGGATTCGCCTGGCTGATCAGTCGCAGAATCGCCTTGCGATGCGCCGAATCCGGCACCGGACATCGGAACGCCGCACATGCGGACACACCCGAGCAAGTGGCACACTGAATTCACAAGATGTTCAATGCCTATGCCGTCATATTGCATCAATGGGATATGGACGTGACTGACGCCATCTCGACGAGTGTCATCACCAAACAGGAATTCGACGCCCTCAGCGAGCGGCTGACCAGACCATTCCTCGAACAACACCCCGAATCCATCGGAGGGGGTCTTATTCCCTCGCCCGACTTCCTACCCGACGCCCCCTGGCATTCCAGCTGGTGGACCGCGGAACACGACAGTCACGAAACAACGACAATCAAGCCGCTACAAGTGTCCAGCAACCCCCGTTCCGCATCATTCTATGATTTCACGCAACAGGATTGGTGGGTCGGCCCGCAACAAGCCGACGGACTGCATATCACCGGACCGTATATCGACTACATCTGCTCCAAGGAATTCGCATTGACGTTAAGCCGGCCGTTCTACGCCAATCAACGCTTCGCCGGCGTTCTCGGCATCGATCTGAGTTCCAAAACCGTCGAGGATCTGGCCGACGATCAACTAGCCGCACTAAAACGTCCCGCGGCCGTGGTCACCGGGGAACGGTATGTCATCGCCTCCACGGCAGCGCAATTGCCGTGCGGGACATTCGTCACGGACGTGCCGTCAACCGAGGCGGTCAGCGTGGTCAACTGCGGCCCACTCGGCCCGGCAAACGACACAAGCACCACCGCGGCACGGGAATCATTGACACTCTTGACATTCTGACCGCTCTTGAAGTTCTTGCACCATCCCGCGAAACCCCTGCCGCATCACCGTGCAAACAGCACGGCGAAATACGCCAGCGTGACCACGACGCCGCCGATCAGACCGCCCAGATGGGCCCACATGTTGATTTCCTTATTCGTCAGGCCTGGTGCGATGCACAACGCCACGTTGAGCAACACCGCTTTGAAGTCAAGGAACTGGTTGAGCCCAGGGACGAATAGCATCGCCACATAGACGCCCAACAGACCGCATATCGCACCGGAGGCTCCTGCGGACACCACATAGTATTCGCCGCGGGATTTCTGGACCCGCCATGTCAGCAGGTTGCCGCACAATCCGGAAACGAAATACACCACCAGCATGAACAGGGACCCGCCTAGCAGGCCCGAGCCGAATATCCGTTCAACCAGCACACCCAGATTGAACAGGGAGAGCATATTGCATGCCAAATGGGTGATGCCAAAATGTACAAACATCGATGTGATCATGCGCCACCATTGGCCATGTTCGAGGTCCCAGACCGTCATCGCACCGAACCGATGGGCGACGTCGATATTCGTGCTGCCGCCGGCGACGGTTTCGATGATGAACACAATGACGTTGATTGCAATCAGAACGAATGTCGCCGGGGCGATGGTCGCCGCCGTCTGGGCAATGGTGTCCATCGTGGGCCTCCTTCACTACGTATTTCACCGCAACGGTCCATTACCGGAGCGGTGCGCCCCGTTCCGTACCCTCGGATTTCAGGAACCGCCGGCATTCCCGACTGCGGATACCTCGACTGTACCGCCGGGCGGGGTCAAGGAACGGGCGGTTTGAGCCAGTGCGCCCAGGTCTTGTCCGGACTCGAACCACAGCAAAAGTCGCTGTAATCATGCCACCGCGAACTTCCCGACGCGGGAGTACAGTGTCTTGCACGTCACCGCTTGACGTGCAGGCCATCCACACCCGTGTCGGCAACGCGAACGGGAATCGTCCAAGGTCCAGGGAAGGAGGACGCCATGAACCGCCCGGTCATCTACACCGATTTCGATGGCGTCCTCAATGCCTTCCCCGACAGCAAGATCCAACGCCGCGGCGGTGTCGGCCACACCGGGTGGCTCAAGCCCGACGACCCACGCGCGTCCTTGTACAGCTGTAATCGCGCGTTTCCGCTGACCGGCAATCTTGTGGTCGAGGTGCCGCCCGGCAGATATCGTCTCCGCTGGTCACGCGAGCTGGCTGACGGTTTTTACAAGCTCGCCGTCGCCGGCATGATCGAACTGGCCTGGCTGACCACCTGGCAGCCGTATTGCGTCAACACTCTCGACCCTGCGCTCGGCTGGAATCCGGACATCGTACATACCGTACGCTGGTACGATCCCGTCACCAATCAGGGACGATTCTCCGGCAAACTCGACACGATATTCT
Source organism: Bifidobacterium thermophilum (assembly GCF_002846655.1). Lineage (NCBI taxonomy): Bacteria > Bacillati > Actinomycetota > Actinomycetes > Bifidobacteriales > Bifidobacteriaceae > Bifidobacterium > Bifidobacterium thermophilum. Next base: position 16,720 of record NZ_PCGX01000011.1, read on the forward strand.
CCCGCCTACGCTTCGAGACCTACCAGGAAGACCCGTCGCCAATCATTTGGCTTGATGACGAGGAATGCTACCCCGCGCGAGCCAAGTACATCGAAACCTGGAAGCCTGCGGCGCCCCTGCTGATGATTCGCCCGGACGAGCGCATCGGCATCTCACGCCGGCAGTGGCTAATTATCCAAGATTTTGTCCATCATCCTGACGAGTATCCATCCGTCACTCTTGACGAGGAACCAACCATCCGCGCCCATGCCACGCATCACGGGCTATGAGCCCGACTTCCGCCGGCCGCGCCACACCAGATATCCGATTCCCCCGACGATAACAAGTCCGCCGGCAGCGAGCGCAATCCAGCACCACACCCGCGTCGTCGGCCCCGCATGCGATGTGCGCCCCCGACCGGCCTCCGCAGTAGCGTTCGGCACACGCACCCCGGAGACCAACAGCCGGTGCGTATTGACGCCATAGGGCGTGCAGGTCATCAGGGTCACCCGATCCTCGGTGCTGGAAATCCGCAATATCGCGGTGTCCTCCGGCTTGATCACCGTCACCCGGTCAACGCGGTATGTCATCGTCGCGCCAAGCACCGTCAGGGAGAAGCGGTCGCCGACGGCCATCTCATCGAGCCGAGTGAACATGGATGCTCCAGCGAGCCCGCGATGGGCGGTAATCACCGCATGGGTCGATGAGCCGCCCACCGGCAGGCTCGTTCCCATCAAATGCCCGGCCCCCGCGGACAACACATCCGACGATGTACCGTGTCTGATCGGCAAATGGATCCCTATCGATGGAATCGAAATGGTGCCCATCACCCCATCCGGGGTTTCAAGCGCCAATCGATACGCTTCCGCGGCTTGGCTGTCCTGGGCGACACCGAGTGTCGGCTGCCCGCTTGCCGTCAGCCAACGGTTATACGCCTTCGCTTGAGCGAGCGCCCGGTCGCGTTTTGTGCTCGGCCACGCCGCCACGGCGCGTTCATGATCGTCCGCGATTGTGGCGAGGCGTCCCGTTGACCATGCGCGCACAATCGGCGGGAGCATGATCAGAACGATTGCCGCGGCAAGGAGCGTAACCGCCATGATTCGCATGGCGATGATTCGCCGTTTCACCGGCATGCCCCGCATGTGCAGGCAGTCCGCATGGCTTCGATGGTCCGCTCGAGGTCCACGATTCGCCGGATTTGCTGGGAGATGAGCACGTCACGCAGGTCCTCCGATTGCCGCCTGTCCGGCTGTGATTGCTGGTCGGTGTCCGCACGGCGGTTCATGGCCGAATTCGAATTGCGGGCAACGCCCATGGCTGATGTCGTCGCCGCTGAAACCATCCGCGTCGAGGGCGAGGCAGATATGGCGGATGCGGCTGGCGAGGCAGGTACACCAGACACGCTTGACACACCAGACGTGGCATGCGCACCAGGCGCCACCGGAGGCACCGATGCCGCAGCCCTTCTCCCACCGACGCCGGCACCCGCTCGCATATGTGTCTGCGCCTGGCGCCAACGATCGAGATCCCGCTCGTACGCCTCATCTTCAGCAAGCTGTTCAGGCGTCTCCTCCGTGCCGATGTTGCGCCACCGGGCGATGCACCGCTCAATCCGCTTGTATCCGATCAGGGCGGAATCCAAGCCGGCTTCGCGGAAAATCCGCGCCGGCGATTTGCCTTGCCGATATTGGCGCATGCAGACGCGCTTGAACGCTTCCGTATACCGTATTCTGCCTGCACTGACCGCGACTACTGCCGGAAGGGATCGCAGATATCGCAGCTCTTCCGCGGTGAATGTGCTGTCCGGCAGGTCCAGCCGTTGTCGAGCATGGCTGAGTTGTCGCAAAACCAGCAGGCGATGTGGCGCTGTTCGCGTCATCGTCGTCTCCTTTTGTTCACGTTGGTAACGGTGTTCATTTCCGGTTCGGTGCCGGCCGGCTTCCCCCGCCAGCCGGCAACCACCCCGGAACGGCATTGGGGCAGTATAGTACCTGATGAAGCCTGAATATAAGCCCCGGGCGTACATCCGAACAGCACACCGTGTGCGATTGTGTTCGATTGCATGGCCTCGGCAGCTTCATCGGCTTGGGCCGCCCCGCACGCCATCACATGCGTCGTTCCATCCTGCGGATGATGGCAAGCGAGATGCCGGCAAGCGCCAGAAGCACCGCCGCCGAACCCGCAATCACCATGCCACCTGCCGCACCGGTCAACGGCAGTTCGGTCAACGATTTGACGTTGCGCACCCGGATGGCGCCGTCCTCGTCCGCAGTGACCAAATCATACGGGTCGAGTCCGGTGTCGCTGAAGGTGACGACCGTACGCTGGCCTGTGGCATCGTAGGTGAGTGTCACTTTGAACGAACCGGTCACCTGCGCGGCCCCGTCGGCGACACGGGTCTCACGCACGGTGTACGTGCCGTCCTCCAACCCGGAGAAGGTGACCTGCCCATGCTCATCGACATCCGCCGCATAATCCTTGTTGTGCATCTGCACCGGCTTGCTGTTGTCCGCGTCATACAGCGTGAAACGCGCACCGGTCACGGTGGAGCCGTCCGCGAAATACTTCTCGAATTGGAAGGTGTTGGTGTACACGTTCACTGTGGTGGATTTCCCGGACGCCACGCCGCCTACGGTCACTTGGGCGCAGTTACCGGCCACCTGGTCGTCAGCGGCATGGTCGTTCACGGTGGCCTTGTAGGTGACGGTGAACGCTTCTCCCGCGGCGCTTTGCATGGTGTCCAGCACGCTGCGGGCGATGGTGACGGTGAAAGTCGGGGCGGACCCGTCCCCCACACCCTTACCATCGACGGATTGGTCCGCCGGATCGACGGTGTAGTCGGCGGCCGGCAGGGCGGTGCCGTTCTTGCCGTATGTCACGGTGATATTGCTTTTCGAGGTGTCGATGCTCAACCCGCGGCTCGCGTAATCCTCGAACACGTAGGTGAAATCATCGCCCCTGCCGGTCGTCGACGGGACGGTTCCGGTGATGTGGTAAGTTAGCTCGTCGCCCACCCGAACAGTGCCCTGTTGGTCGCCGGTCACGGTTTTCGTCGGTGGGGTGCGATACGCCTCGTTTTTCACGATGACGCTGCCGTCGGTCTTGAAGATATCGTGCTTCGTGCCGACCAGCATGGTCAGCGAGCGCACGGATGCGGGCATGTCCGTGACGCCGTCCGACAGTTTCTCGGTGACATCGACGATCGCGTACAGTCCACCTTGCAGCCCAGTGATAGTCAAGGGGTCTTGCGTTGCAGTGTATTGTGCGCCATTTGTCTTGACATAATTGGCGAGCTCGTCGGCGAACAAGCGCGAACTCGCATCTGCAGCCCACGGGAAGGTGGTGCTCTGGTCGATTGGGGTACCGCTGACGGCCTGCGCCCACATGAGCGGGTCGACGCCTTCGGGCGCTTCCTGTTGCAGCGCCGCTTTGATGGCCTGGCGGACCGCGGAGTCGGCTTGGCTTACGGTGGTCAGTTCGGCGGAATCGTCACCGTTGAATGTGGCGATAGGCGCGACGGCGAAGGTATGACCGATGATTTCGCCTCGCGTACCGGCTTGGATGATGATTGATTTGTCGTTTTCCGCCGCAATGGCCGGACTCGGGGTGAGCGCCGCCGTACCGAGCCCGATGATGCCGAGCAACGCCACGCCCGCCGCTGCAATCGAGCGGATCGGCGATGGCTTGTCTCCCCACGACGATGATGGATGGCTTGTTCTGGACGAGGCCCTGTTCCAGGCCTGCGAAACGATATGTATCAGGGATGTCATGATTCCTCCTCCTGCGGTGTGTTGCTAGTCACGGTGGGCGTGAACTTGAATATGGTCTGGGCTACAGCGGTGCGAATCCGTGCTGCGGCGGCGAGCGCGGGGCGCCGGATTGGCGTTCCCGACCGGCGTGAAACGCATGGTTCTCATACATTCGGCTCTTTGTGGCCATCCGGCTCAGCGCACTGAGCGCACTCGCCGGGTGAATCGGACGAATCTGGCGTATCGGACGAATCTGGTTCATCGGGCGTTCCTTTCGGCGACGCGCCTGCGGGAACGCTTCAGAATCCACATGCCTGTTCCGGCGAGCGGCAATCCGACGGCAAATGTCAGCCAAGGACGGTCCAGATGGATACCGGAGGCGCCGGTAAGCGGAATCTGGTCAGCGAGAGCGAGGGACGCGGTGTTGACTATCGTGCAGGTGGCATGCATGCCGGGCGCGATTGCCACATCGCCTTCGGACGAGACGCTGAGCACGTTGCCAGCGGCATCCGCGCATGCCCAGCTGCCGGACTCGTATCGCGCGTAATTCTGGTATGGTTTGCCGTCTACGGTGTAGTCGTCGTTGTGCGCTTCCGCCAGACGGTAGGTTCCCGGTTCGACCGTCTTCGCGGGCAACGCAGCGGTATGCTCGTCCTCGTGTTCGGATGGCGCAGCCGGGCCGATTCCGCTTCCGCTTGCCGTGTCCCCAGATGATGCTCCCGGTTGTGGGGCGGAGGCGGAGACCAACGATGCCGACAGATTCCAGGCGGCCGGCTGCGCGGGAGTGTAGGCGGTCGCGTGGGTGTTGTCCACGGTTTTTACGAGCGTCAAACTCGGCGCGGCGACCTGTACGACCGGCCTCGCGTATGCCGCGGTCAGTTCGTCGGACACGCTTTCCTCGCTGCTATCCCCGCTGACGGTGAGCGTGACGGTCTTGTAGCGCAACAGTGCCGAGCCTTCCGCATTCGAGAAGAATCCGGGCTGCCCGGAGCTTGTAGCGTTGCCGGGAGCATCGGTCAGTTCGTCTCCGGTGTCCGGGTACTTGCCTGTTTCGATGAAACTCCGGTATGCCGCTGCGGTCGGTGTGATGTCAATGGATACACGGTAGGTGGTTTCCGGGTCCAAGGTCTTACCATCGGGCATGCGCAAGGTCAGGGTCCCCGTCGCCTGGTCGAAGGCGGCAACCATGCCGTCGGTGGATACCGCCGAGCCGTCCGCCTTGCTGGCGCTGATCTGCGGGGTGACCACCGCGTCGGCACCGGTGGCGGGCCACCCGTCGTCGTCCAACGCGACCACCCATGAGGACAGGGTGTCGCTGATACTCACATCACGGTATCGGATGGTGGATGTGATGATCATCGCGATATCGTCGAAGGCCTCCGCAAGACTGTCCGGATCCGTGCCCGAATAATGGACACCGTTGGCCGCAGTCGCCAACGCCGCCATATTCGTCTCCGCGGCTTTGCCGGCGCTCACCGCGAACAGCGCCGTCCCGTCCGCACGCTTGTTGGCCTCCGCGGCGGCCGCATCGAAGCAGCGGCCGTCGGGATCGGAGCTGCCGTTGCCGTAGACGCCGTACCGGTTGTTCCAGTCATCGCCGCCCATGGCAGACGTGCGGAAGGTCGGCGAGCCGTCTGAAAGCATAACGATATATCGGCGATCGGCAGTACTGCCGTTCAGCAAACTGTTCGCGGCATGCATGCCGGCCTCCCAGTTTGTGCCACCGCCGGCGGACGATGACGCATCCAGCCCTTCAAGCGCCGTGGACAGCGCGGACGCGTCACCGGTCCATTGGCTGCCATTCATGGGAACAATGCTTGCGCTGGTATCGAAATCAACCAACGCGATGCGCACATTGCCGCCGATTGACGGGTCGAGTAGCGTCGTGGCGAGCCGTTGCGCCGCCTGCGTGACCACCTGCCATCGGGTCAGGCACATGCTTGGCCAGTGGCAGTCAGGATCCTCATGTTCCGCCATACTGCCCGAGGAATCCAGCACAAGAACCACGTCGGCGCTTTTATGATCGACGCTGCCGCTGGTGCTCTCTGCACCGGTAACGCTCAATGTGAGCCGATACCGCTCATCGTCGAGGCGTTCGATGGTTTTTGTGTGCTCCGGTTCAGGAAGTTGCGCAGTCGCGCGGTCTGCCGCGGGGCGTGCCGTCGGTTGCGCGCCTGCCTGTTGGGAATCGTCCTGCGCCGAGCTTGTTTGCGCCGAACTGGCCATCGCCGATTCGGCCTGTGCCGAGCCGGCCTGCGTCAATCCAGACTGCGCCAATCTGACCTGTTCAGCGGCATTCGCGAACGCTTCACCCGGCAGCGTCCAAACCGCCATTGCAAATAATGTCAATACGCATACCGCGAATGCGCAGATGGCGCGATACCGATCATCGGCACGCCGGCTATGCTTCGCGATTCCCGTCGTACCGCCATCCCGTCGTCGTGTCATGGCTCCTCGCTTTCCCTCCTCAGACGCGGCTTCCGTGCCGGAGACCGCCCGTTCAGTGGTCGATAGCGGCAGTGTAAAATCCGCGCCATGCTGCGCGGAACCCCCATATTCACCCCGAATCATGGGGACGGGGAGACTTCTCCCCCGTCAGATTTGCCCACTGGCATGGTTCTGGCGACTTGCGATACTCCCCCGTTCACCCCTTGATTCCGCGGATTTTTCCCCTATCTCACGTATTTGTCCGAATCTTGGACACTTAGTGACTCGGAAGATCTCATGCTGGTCAAGGACTCACCGAAAGCGGGGGTGGCGATGACAAACAGACACGCCAGGACAACGGCGTCGCCGGTGTCTGCGCTCGCAACGCCCATGGCCGCGCAACGCCACATTTCCCATCAATCTTGATCATGGTCGGCAACCGAAGACGGTACGCACGGCCGCAACGCAACACCGAAAATCATCGATCAGAACGGACGGAAAAATCCCTCTCTCCCGACGCCAGCGGCACGACATCGATATCGACATGCTCGACGCGGCTCCAGCGTGGCCCTGCTTCCACCGCATTCTCGAAACGTTCCAGGTCAATCCCTTCGCCCTGCGCCTCAAGCTCGACCGAGCCGTCCATACGATTGCGCACCCAGCCGGTCAGCCCGTACCGGCGCGCCGCCATCACCGTAAAATAGCGGAATCCCACGCCTTGCACCATGCCGGTCACCAGCATATGCACACGTGAATGCGATGCGGGTCTGTACGTTTGCGACGCCATACTGAGCCGACCTGGAATCAGATGAACGCGCGCGGGCCGAAAATCGCGGTCCCCACGCGCACGATGGTCGATCCTTCGGCGATGGCGAGCGCCATATCGTTCGTCATGCCCATCGACAGCTCGTGACAGTGCGCTGTACCGGGCGTGCCGGCCTGAAGAATCCGATCGCGCGTCTCGCGCAAGTGAGCAAAGCCACGGCGGATCACCGCTTCGTCGTCCACGTGGGCGCCGATAGTCATGAGGCCTTGCAAATCAAGGCCTTCGAGCGTTCCAATCTGCTGGGCAAGATCGACGGCCTGAGCCGGGTCACACCCCGACTTCGATTCTTCACCGGACTCGTTGACTTCCAGCAGCACGCCGGCGGTGATGCCGCGCGCGACGGCGCGACGGGCGATTTTCTGCGCCAAATCAAGGGAATCTACGGATTCGATGGTTTCAACCACCGGCAGCACCTTGCCGATTTTGTTGCTTTGCAACTGGCCGATGAGATGGAAGGGGATGTGATGTTCCGGATTGTCGTCATGCACATCGTCCTCACCGACGGCAGCGCCCAGCGAAAAACCGCGCGCGGCGCACTGTCGGGCAAGTCCTTCGGCCTTGGCGATGACCTCCTGCGGGCGGTTCTCACCGATCATACGGACGCCCGCATCGATGGCGGCCATGATCTCGCCGACATCACGCGTTTTCGTGGCGGCGAGCAGCCTGACCGAACCCGGCTCTCTGCCGGCCTCCATCTCCGCCTGGGCGATGCGGTCCAGCACGCGATGCACGCCGTCCGCAATCTGTTGCGCCCAGCCCTCGTCAATGGTCTCGTTCGCCAGATCCTTGTGATCCATATACGCTGTCATGCATGCCTCACATCCGCCCGCGGACACGGCTCGCCCCCGCAGGTTGTCCTGTTTCCTGGTCCTCATCGTAGTAGGTCTTGTGTATCGCAGCGATGATCGTTCCGATGCTCGGCGATGATGTTCCACGTGAAACCATCGAGCAGGTCGGAGGGACGGCAAGGCACAGGCTGCGGCAGCAGCCCCAGCATCCATGCGCAATAGCCGATGACGCGTTCAGGGCTTACGCCTTCCTCGCGCAGCACGCCCAAATCGAGGGCACGATCGCGCTTGGCCAGACGCTTGCCGGAAAGGTCGTCGACCAGCGGCAGATGTTCGAACTGCGGTATTGGTGCGGTTGCGGGCGATGCGGCGGGAGATGTTTGTGCCGGCGAGACGCTTTCCAACGCGCGGCGAATCCACAACTGAATCGCCGTGGACCGCAGCAAATCGCGCCCGCGCACAATCTGGGTGACGCCCATATCGAAATCATCGATACTGACGACGAACTGATACGCGAACAGCCCGTCAGAACGCCGGATGACGACATCGCCGACCTGCCGCCCCAAATCGATGCGTTGCGGCCCGAACACCTCATCGTCGAAAACGATCGTGCCCACGGGATTGGCTCGCCCAGGCACCGCAATACGCCAGGAATAGCGGTCGCCGCGGTTGATACGGGTGTTGCGCTCGGCGGCAGACAAGCGACGGCACGTTCCCGGGTAGACGATGAAACCATCGCCCTCGTTCGGGGCGGATGCGGCGCGAATGTCAGCGCGCGAGCAGAAACACGGGTAGATGAGCGGCGATTCCTCGTGCGGCTCTCCGTTCGAGTCTGGGCACCCGTCCGCAGGGACGGTTGGCTGCAAGATATCCTGCGTCAGGATATCGTCCAGCGTCATACCACGCAGGGCATCAAGTATCTGTCGATATCTGTCAAGTCTTGATGACTGATAGACCGGGTAGCCGTCCCAATCCAGCCCAAGCCAGTGGAGGTCATCCATGATCCACCGGTCAGCATCCCGCACCACGCGCGGGGCGTCGATATCCTCGATCCGCAAGATCAGTTTTCCGCCGCGGGACCGCACGCCCAGCCAAGCGGCGAGCGCCGCATACGCATTGCCGATATGCATGCGTCCGGTCGGCGATGGCGCCAGACGCCCGATAACCGCTGAATGTTCCACGCTTGCAGTCTATCCGGCCGTGTATCCGGCCGTGCAGCCTTTGCCGCCCGATCTGTCGCCAGGCCCGCATGGAACGCACGGCACGGCCGGTCCTTTCAATCCATCCAGTGGAACCAGGCGTCGAAAACATGATGCCCGATGTAGCAGTCTTTTTCGTCCTTGCTGGTCAGCAGGGTATCCACTCCCAAGCCATCAGGTAGACGCAAACGGCCGATTTCGGGGGCGAGTATCTGATACCCATAGTTCGCCAGGATCTCGGGGATGCGCTGTCGCGTATCCCATGGCACGGCAGAGACCAAATCATCGGATACCGGAAGGTAGCCACAGCTCCCCTTGCCGTCCAACGCCACCCTCGCCTCTACCACCTTCATCAGCGCGGCCAACGGGGCGATTCTGCATACCACCACAGATGCGTACCGGGTCACCTGGTATCCGTCACGAATCTCAGGCTCCGCGCCTCTACGAGCCAGGCGGATTTCGACAAAACTCGCCCAGCCACTGCCATAATCACTATCCTCGATAGAGAACACCGTTGACTCGGGCGTGCGACCCAGTTCGGCGGCAATCCGCCGATAGTCAGGCATGACCCAATCCCCGAAGACTTCCGCGTCTTCGCAAGCCAGTGCAAGAAGGTTGGGATCCGTGACAAAATCCTGGCCACAATCTGCAAGCATCATGGCATCAGCCTACCATGCACGCCAGCATCACATGGAATCTGGAGCGAGAAACAAAAAACCGCAGCCGAAGCTGCGGTTGAAAGTGCCCCCTCGGGGATTCGAACCCCGGACACGCTGATTAAGAGTCAGCTGCTCTAACCAACTGAGCTAAAGGGGCAAGTTGGTTAGTCGATTTCTCGAACCGAATGATTACTATACTCGTCTCTGATTCGAACGCAACTTATCCCTCCTCTCGGCGTGTCGCATTCCCGGGGAGTATGTCTGAGCCGCAACCAAGGCACAACCGAGGTGCAACCGAACCGCGACGAATCCGCGGTCGAACAACAGCCTGGCCGCCGGCGAATCTTGAAAATCGCGATGGATGCCACACAATCCGGCAACCGTCACCTACCATCCGGCGACCAAGACTACGGTTTCCGCTACACTGACACTTGCGCCGACGTCCGGCGCATCCATCCACGAACCCTGCCGCGGGCTAATCATGTCCAAAGCCGGCAGGCGCCGACCCCCGCCTATCACGCTTGGGAGTCATGCGGCCGATGGAGGCACAGGCGCCCTGGCACGCGAATCCATTTGTTTCGTCGCGCAAGCGCAAAACCAGAGAACACAACACACAAAAACGAGAGAGAAGCAGAGCAGTGACTTACTCACTTTTCGTCAAACTGGCTGCCGAATTCGTCGGCACCGCCATCCTTATGGTGTTCGGCAACGGCTCCGTTGCCAACGTCGAACTCAAGAACACCAAAGGCCATCATGCCGGCTGGCTGAACATCGCCATGGGCTACGGCTTCGGCGTGATGTTCCCGGTGCTCATGTTCGGCGCTGTCTCCGGCGCCCACATCAACCCGGCCATGACCCTCGCCCAGGCCGTCAACGGCTTGTTCCCATGGAACGAGGTGCTGCCGTACATCATCGCCCAGCTGCTTGGCGCCATCGTCGGCCAGCTCATCGTCTACGTCACCTACTACCCGCATTACCGCGACACCGAAGACGCCGAAGCGATCCTCGGCACCTTCTGCACCACCGACGCCGAAAACGACCGCGTGAACTACTTCCTCAACGAGTTCTTCGGTACCTTCATGCTGGTGATCGGCGCGCTGTGCTGCCTGTCCATGCCGTGGGGTCAGAAAGATCCGGCGGCCGCATCCATCGTGGTCGGTTTCATCGTGTGGGGCCTGGTCACTTCGATGGGCGGCCCGACCGGACCTGGCCTCAACCCGGCCCGCGATCTGATGCCGCGTCTGCTGCATCAGCTGCTGCCGATTCCGCACAAGGGCGGCTCCCGTTGGGGTGAAGCCTGGATTCCGGTGGTTGCGCCGATTCTGGGCGCGATTCTGGGCGCGTTCCTGTTCAAGACGATTTTCGCCTGAACGACTGCCTAGCACACAGCCCGGCGGCGGCACGGCATCTCAGTCCGTGCCGCCGCCGGGCTTTCCTGTATCCGGCATTTGAATCCGGATTCGGTGAAAACCTCGCAAACCCGTTCCGCGAGAATCCGGTGATAGGGATACGTGGGACTAGACTGAATCCCAATGGTTCCCGCGTGGGGACGGGAAGCCGCACATGGCGTCATCTGGGCGCTGGCAGCGGTTGCGAAGAACAGAAAGGTAAATATGGACGCGGATCTGGTAATCGTCGGTGCAGGTTTGTTCGGCCTGACCGTGGCGCAGCAGGCGGTCGAGAAGCACGGCGCGAAGGTGGAAATCATCGACGTGCGCGATCACATCGGCGGCAACGCATATTCATACATGGACAAGGAAACGGGCGCCGAAATCCACAAGTACGGCGCCCACCTGTTCCACACCTCCAACCCGCGCGTCTGGGAATACGTGAACCGTTTCACCGAGTTCACCAACTACGTCCACCGCGTGTACACCACGCATAATGGCGAGGTGTTCCCGCTGCCGATCAACCTCGGCACCATCAACCAGTTCTTCCACGCGCACTACACGCCGGCCGAAGCCAAGGCGCTGATCGCCGAGCAGGCGGGCGAACTCGCCGGCACCGACCCGGCCAACCTCAACGACAAGGGCATCTCGCTCATCGGCCGACCGCTGTACGAGGCGTTCATCAAGAACTACACGGCCAAGCAGTGGCAGACCGATCCGAGCGAACTGCCGGCAGGCATCATCAAGCGTCTGCCCGTGCGTTTCAACTATGACAACCGCTACTTCCGCGACACTTGGGAGGGCCTGCCCAAGGACGGTTACACGGCGTGGATGGAGCGCATGATTGACGATCCGCGTATCCACGTGACCCTGAACACCGATTTCTTCGACGAATCCCAGCCGCTGAACAAGAAGGCGCTCGTCGGCAAGGTGCCAGTCGTCTACACCGGTCCGGTCGACCGGTACTTCGATTACGAGCTCGGCGACCTCAAGTGGCGTACCGTCGATTTCAAGGAGGTCCGTTACGATGAGGGCGACCATTTCGGCTGCCCGGTCATGAACTTCGCGGATTCCGACGTGCCGTACACCCGCGCCATCGAGTTCAAGAACTTCAATCCCGAACGCAAGGATTCCCAGAACCCCGACAAGACGGTGGTTTGGGAGGAGTACAGCCGCTTCGCCACCCGCGAGGATGAGCCGTACTACCCGGTCAACACCGCGGAAGACAAGGCGCTGTACGAGCAGTATGCCGCCAAGGCCGCGCAGGAGCCGAAGGTCGTGTTCGGCGGCCGTCTGGGTACGTACAAGTACTACGACATGCACAACGTGATCGACACCGCGCTCACCGCCTACGAGGAACAGGTGGCACCGCTGCTCGGCTGAGACCGAGGCGATGGCGATCGCATCGGATCGCACCGAAACAGCCGAAACGCCGGCATGGGATTGCTGATTCCATGCCGGCGTTTGCGTATTGCGCCACGGTGGATACTGGGCATAGGACGTATCTCATCCCGGTGCGACTGGCCAGTCGCATCACTGGCAACTATGGCCCACATGCGCCGGAATACCGCCCCGATCGCGTCGCCGTGCAACCAGACAATCACACTACAGCCAGATACCGCCCCAGCCACACTACCGCAGCAACGAAAAACCGTCTGCCTACACCGGGAAATCTCTCAGCGTCGGCAGACGGTTATCAATAACGGGTAATCACGGTATCTGGCAGCAAATATCAACAATCATCTGTCGCCAGACACGCAACGCACCCAATCAGGCGTGCCACACGTCCTTGCCAGCGGCCTTCGCAGCCGCGACATCGGCGTCAAGCTGGGCCTCATTGGCCTCGGATTCGCCGGTGATGAACTTCTCGACGAGGGCCTTCGCCTCGCCGTCCTCGTGCTGAACGGCCGGGGACTTCATGAAGTACGCGGAAGCGGACAGCACCGGGCCGGCCAGATGGCGGTCAAGCGCGATCTTGGCGGCGCGCAGCGCGTCGATGACCACACCAGCGGAGTTCGGGGAATCCCACACCTCGAGCTTGTACTCGAGATTCAGCGGAACATCGCCGAAGGTGGTGCCCTCAAGGCGCACGAACGCGAACTTGCGGTCCTCAAGCCACGCGACATAGTCGGACGGGCCGATGTGCACGTTGTGCGGATCCATCTCGTGAGGAACGATGGAGGTGACGGCGCGGGTCTTGGAAATCTTCTTGGATTCCAGACGCTTGCGCTCAAGCATGTTCATGAAGTCCATGTCGCCGCCGACATTGAGCTGGTACGTGCGGTCGAGGCGCACGCCACGGTCCTCGAACAGGCGGGCGAGCACACGGTGCGTAATGGTCGCGCCAACCTGGCTCTTGATATCGTCGCCGACGATCGGCAGACCGGCCTTGCGGAACTTGTCAGCCCACTCCGGGTCAGAGGCGATGAACACTGGCAGGCAGTTCACGAACGCGCAGCCGGCATCGATGGCGGCCTGGGCGTAAGCCTTGTCAGCCTGCTCGGAACCGACCGGCAGGTAGCTGATGAGGATGTCGGCCTTGGTGTCGCGCAGCACCTGGGCAACGTCCACCGGCTCGGCGTCGGATTCGGTGATGACCTGACGGTAGTACTCGCCGAGGCCGTCACCGGTCGGGCCGCGCTGCACGGTGACACCGGAGACCGGCATGTCCTTGCAGAACTGGTACGTGTTGTTCATGCTGGCGAAGATTGCCTCGTTGAGGTCTTTGCCGACCTTGGCAGCATCAACGTCGAACGCCGCGACAAACTCGATGTCCTTGATGCGATAGCCACCGAACACATTGTGCATGATGCCGGGGATCTTCTCATCGTCCTTGGCATCCTTGTAATATTCGACGCCTTGAACGAGAGACGAGGCGCAGTTGCCCACGCCAGCGATTGCCACGCGAATGCTCATTTGGACTCCTCTTAACTAAGCGTTGCGTTATTCCAAACTTCAAGCATACCGTTTCGTTTGGAGAATCACACACGAAATCAGGAAGAAACATCGCCAATCGGGGTGGACATGCTCCACCTGCCTGCCTCGTACAGACAAATCTGTGCTCATTGATGGTTTTTAGAAGGCCTAGGCGGCATGGACGCGGGCGCGGGTAGCGGCGGCTTGCACACAGCTTTGGTTCCGTCTCGGTTCATCCGTCCGCGCCCCGGCCTGAACCAATAATCGTCGGCAAGACACCAATGCAAGCGATACGCGCTCTTCCCCAACCGGCAAACATCGCCGGCGAGTCTCAAGTTTGTAAGAGTTCCGGTCACAAGGAGCGGTTTTTCAGGTGCTCCGGCTACGGTTGCAACCATGGCTTCACAGAAACGTAGTGCTTCATCACGCCCACGCAGCGCGCGCAGCGCATCATCCACGCGCAGCGCCGGGAGCGACGCATACGATTCCAACAGCTCACAACGGGCTTCAAACTCGGCATCACACAGCTCAAGCGGTACACGCGCCTCCCAACACGGCTCCCATCGCGCACACGGCTCGCACAGCCAGCGCAACAGCCGTTCCTCATCCTCTGCATCATCGCGCCGAGTCGCGGCAACACGTCACAGCGGGCCGGGAACCCACCGCGCCGAGGGCAAAGGCCCGAAAACACGCGTCAAAGGCCGTCATCTGATTCTCAAATGGTCGCTCGGATTAATCCTCACATTCATCGCGGTCGCTGTGGGCGCATTCGCGTACTTGTATGTGACCACAGAAATCCCGCAGCCCGAAAAAGTCGCCATGGCCGCGAAAACCACCGTCTACTATTCCGACGGCACCACGCCAATCGGCAGCTACGCCGCTCAGAACCGCGAAATCATCGACTGCTCGACGTTGCCGAAATACGTTGGGCAAGCCATCGTCGCCTCGGAGAACCGCACCTTCTATCAAGACAAAGGCATTGATTTGCGCGGCATCACCCGAGCTCTGATCACCAATCTGCGCACCGGGTCGCGGCAGGGCGGGTCGACCATCACCCAACAGTACGCGGAACGGTATTATCTGGGCGAAACGACCACATACAAAGGCAAGCTGCGCGAGGCGATCCTCGCCATCAAAATCGCACAGACCCAGTCCAAGGACACCGTGCTGTGCAATTATATGAACACGATTTACCTCGGACGCGGCGCGTATGGCATCCAAGCCGCAGCGAAAACATACTTCAACAAGGATGCGAAAGATCTGACCGTGTCCGAAGCCGCGATGCTTGCCGGCATCATCCCCGCGCCGAGCACTTGGGACCCGGCGATCAGTCCCAAACAGGCGACTTCGCGATTCAACCGCGTGATTCGCATCATGAAGGAGGACGGCTACATCACCTCGGCGCAGGCCGCGGAGGCCGCCATGCCGCAAACCGTCGCCCAAACCACGGAAAACACCTATCAAGGGTATAAAGGCTACCTACTGACCATGGTCGAACAGGAGCTGGTCAATTCCAAGGCATTCACCAAGGATGAACTGGAAACCGGCGGATACAAGATTGTGACGACTTTCGACCCCACCTTGCAGAACGAGATGCAATCCGTAGGCGACAACCGGGCGTCCGGCATGCCGGATGGTATGCAGGTCGGCGCCATAGCGGCGGACCCACGCGACGGCAGCATCAAATCGATTTACGGCGGCACCGATTATCTGACCCACCAACTCAATAACGCCACGCAGGCCACCTATGAGCCGGGCTCGACGATGAAACCCTTCGCCCTGCTCGGAGCCGCGCAGGCCGGTGTCAGTTTCAACACCATGTTCAACGGCAACTCGCCGCAAACCTTCAAAGGTCTGATCAGTTCGGTGGCCAACTCCGGCAACGTCAGCTACGGCTATGTGAACCTGTACAAGGCGACCGCCTTCTCCGTCAACACGGCGTACATGCGGCTCAACGAGAAGCTCACACCGCAGAAAACCGCGGAAATCGCGCATTCCGCGGGCATTACGAGCGATATCGACGAAACATCGCCGTACAACGTGCTCGGCATCAACTCGGTGACCGTCAAGGAACTCACGCAAGCCCACGCGACCATCGCCACCGGCGGGGTCAAGCACGCATTGCATTGCGTGTCCAAAGTCCTCAGCTCCGACAACAAGGAGCTGTACTCCGCGAAAACCGGTGACGAGCGCGTGTTCGAGGAGAACGACTGCGCTTTGGTCATCAAAGCGATGGAAGGCACCGTGCAATACGGCACCGGCAAGGAAGCGCGATCCATCGGACACACCATCGCCGGCAAGACCGGCACCGCAAACGATGCGTACGCGGCCTCCTTCGTCGGGTATACGCCGCAATTGATCAGCACTTGGGCCATGTGGTATCCGGACGCGAACGGAAATCCGCAGGAAATCCCCGATTTCAACGGGTACACGCATTCGGAGTATCCAGTGCATCTGTTCACCGAATTCATGAAGCAGGCACTTAAGGGCACCGAGGACACTGCGTTCCCGACCGCTACCGACGACGGCAAGGTCGGCGGACCGGACGGGACATGGGGAACGGGCGGCAGCGTCACTCGCCGCTCCTATTCGGGCTCGTCCAGTTCGAGCAGCCCGTCCCCCTCTGCATCGGCGACTACGGGCACCGCGCCTTCGACCGGTTCCACCGATGAGGGGAACACCGGCAATACGACCTCTGGCGGTTCCGGTGCCGGGGCAGGCGGCGACGGCTCGAATACCGGCACCGGCGGCACGGGAGCGGGAACGGATGGTACTGGTGGAGACAGTACTACCGGCAGCAACGGCACAGCAACCGGGCAGTGACTTCTCCCATCGTTGCTGAGACAAGAACCGTCTCTCTTTATACAAACTGGCTACGCCGAGCGGCTTCTCAGCGTAGCCAGTTTGTATAAGAAGAAGGGAAGGTAGAACCGTCCGGCACGGCACAACCCGTCCGGCACAGCACAACCGCAATCCAGATAACAACGGGCCCGGCCACCGTAAAACACAGTGACCGGGCCCGAAGCTGCCGAGCCGATACGTGTCCCGGCGAATCAGCTCAGGCTGCCGGACTCAAGCTCAGCGCTCGGAGCGATTAATCGCGGAGATAATCGCCTTGAGCGAGCTCGTGATAATCGAGGAATCAATGCCGACACCCCAGATGACCTGGCTGTTGTCACCCTCATCGCTGATCTGGCACTCCACATAGGAAGCAGCCATAGCATCGGCGCTTGCGGTCATCGTATGCTCGACATAATCCTTGACGGACACCTTGATACCGAGCGTGCTGATGACGTTGATGAACGCGTCAATCGGGCCGTTGCCGGTACCGGTCAGCTCGCGAATCTGATCATCGCCGCTGTTCGCGAGATCGGTGCCACGGTCGAGCATCTTCACCTTGATCACCGTGTCGGAACCGTCCTCGCCAGAAGAAACGGATACGTTGAGCAGCTTGAGACGACCCCACTGCTTCAGGGTATCGTCGCCGTGGTCGCCAACAACCGCACCCGCGGCGGTGGCGCCGGAATCCTCAACCGGCAGGTACTCGTCCTTGAACAGGCGCCAGATGTCCTCGTCCTTGACTTCGCGCTTGGTTTCGTCCGCGTAGGCCTGCACGACCTTCTCGAACTCGATCTGCAAACGCTTAGGCAGATCAAGATTGTGGTTCGTCTTGAGCAGGTAAGCCATGCCGCCCTTGCCGGACTGGGAGTTGACGCGGATAATCGCCTCGTAGCTGCGGCCAATGTCCTTCGGGTCAATCGGCAGGTACGGCACCAGCCACACGAACTTGTCAAGGTCGGCACCAGCACGCTCAGCCGCCACCTGACGAGCTTCCAGACCTTTCTTGATGGCGTCCTGATGAGATCCGGAGAATGCGGTGAACACGAAGTTGCCCGCGTACGGGTGACGCTCGGAGATCTTCAGCTGGTTGCAGTATTCAACGGTCTTACGGATTTCCGGCACGTTGGAGTAATCAATCTGCGGGTCAATGCCCTGGGTGAGCATGTTGAGCCCGAGCGTGACCAAATCCACATTGCCGGTACGCTCGCCATTGCCCAGCAGGCAGCCTTCCACGCGGTCGGCGCCGGCGAGCACGGCCAGCTCGGTGGCGGCAACGCCCATGCCCTCGTCGTTGTGCGGGTGCAGGGACAGCACGATGGAATCGCGGTCCTTGAGGTTGTTCGAGACGTACTCGACCTCGTCCGCGAACACGTTCGGCGTGGTCATCTCGACCGTCGCCGGCAGGTTGATGATCATGCGATGGTCCGGCGTCGGCTTGATGACGTCAATCACCGCGTTGCACACCTCAACCGCGTAATCCGGCTCGGTGCCGGTGAAGGATTCCGGGGAATACTCGTAGTAAAGGTCCGTGCCCTTGGCTTCGCCCTCGAGCTGCTTGCACAGCGTGGCGGCGTCCGTGGCGAGCTTCTTGATGCCTTCCTTGTCCTTGCGGAAGACGACCTCGCGCTGCAGCACGGAGACGGAATTGTAGAAGTGCACGACCGCGCGCTTGGCGCCGCGCAGGCATTCGTACGTCTTGCGAATCAGGTGCTCGCGCGCCTGGGTGAGCACGATGATGGTCACGTCGTCAGGAATGAGCTCGCGCTCGATCAGCATGCGGATGAAATCGTAATCGGTTTCCGAAGCGCTCGGGAAGCCGACCTCAATCTCCTTGAAGCCCATGGAAATCAACAGATTCCAGAAGCGCAGCTTACGCTCGGAATCCATCGGGTTGACCAGCGCCTGGTTGCCGTCGCGCAAATCGACGGAGCACCAGCGCGGGGCGCGGCGCAGCTTCTTGTTCGGCCACGTGCGTTCAGGGAACTCGAACGGCACCTGCTTGTCGTAGGCGACGTACTTGTTGTAAGGCATATTGCTCGGCTTCTGCGGACCG
Source organism: Bifidobacterium thermophilum (assembly GCF_002846655.1). NCBI lineage: Bacteria > Bacillati > Actinomycetota > Actinomycetes > Bifidobacteriales > Bifidobacteriaceae > Bifidobacterium > Bifidobacterium thermophilum. The sequence goes on from NZ_PCGX01000011.1 coordinate 35,545, forward strand.
CCGATGAATCGCGCCGGAGGCAGCAGCGGGTCGTTGTTCCCTCCGTTGGACGCTGCGGCGACTGCCGCGAGATCAAATACTGATGATTGATCCTGACCCATCACTCCTCCTTATCTTGGTTGTGCCGCAAACCACGGCATCGTTTCGTGCGCGGTGTACCACGTCGATGGGTGCCGTGCTGCGCGTTTACCTCCGCGTAACACGGACGGTTTCATCCTACCGGGGGGTATCCATATTCCATCGGCAGGTTTCGGGATATGACCATGAAACGTCAGGGACAATCCTGCATTGCACACCCACCTCCTACGTGTCGGCCATTGCAGGGTATCCGGTCGGTGTCACGTTCATGGGAACGCCGCGTGTACCGCAGATGAACAATCGGGATATTCCGCGCGCGACGCGTTTTCGCCCCGAGATACCGCCGTACAGTGGGATGCATGACACTTCGATTCCGTGATGACGGCACGTTCCGCATCCTTCAGGTCTCCGACATCCAGGACGGCCCGCACGTCAGCGAGGACACCTTGCAGCTGATCGGCGACGCCGTGCGTGAGGCCGACCCCGATCTGGTCGTGCTCACCGGCGATCAGATCCGCGGGTACGACCCCGCATACATCGACACGTTCATCTCGCGTCGCGGCGACAGGCCCGGCGACCATGTGCGCGTCGTCAGCCGTCTGGAAGCCGCAATCGAACACGTGCCATCGCAGCGGGAGCTGTGCCGTCGCAATACCTTGCCGGCACCCGACGAGGACACGCTTATGGAGCGCACACGGCAGAACGTGAGGTCAACATTCTCGCAGTTCCTCGGGCCGATTGCGGCCCATGGCGTGCCATTCGCCGCCACCTACGGCAACCATGATTTCCAGTGCGGCATCGACGTGGACGAGCAGGACGACCTGTACCGCGAGATTGACGGGTGTCTCAACCCGGTCGCCGGCAGTGGTCCGCTCGCATTGGAACCCGGCACGTTCGCGCTACCAGTGCTCTCGAGCCGCGGCGAGCGCATTGCGATGGGTGTGATGATGGTCAATTCCGGCGATTACACGCTTGATGGGGACGCCTCGCGGGCAGTGCCGTCCACCGGCCCGGTCAGTTCCGGGGCGCATCCGGTTGTGCAGGGACGCGGGCTCGATCTTGTGGATTCCGACGGGTATGGTGTGCCGTCCGCCGCCGCGATTGACTGGCTCGCCGATGCCGAACACGAGTTGAGCGCGCGAAACGGTGATGGTATGCCTGTTCCCGCCATCGCCTTCCAGCACATTCCGACACAGGAGTTCTACGATTGCCTACGCGAAGTACCGTGGTGGACCATGAACGCCGTCGAGGGGACGCGGGCGTTCTCCGGGCGGTGCTTCCTGCTCGATGAGACGGTGTGCCGACCGGGTTCCACGCTCGGTGAATCGGTGAACTGCGCGGATATCAATGTCGGCGAAGTCGCCGCGATGAGACACGCGGGCGGGTATTTCGCGCTGTTCGCCGGGCACGACCACAAGAACGCGTACGTCGGGCACGCAGGCGGGCTTGACTTGGGTTACGCACCGACCTGCGGATTCGCCAGCTACGGTCCCGATGCTGATTTGCGCGGGGTGCGGCTGCTGACTTTCCGCGAAGATAATCCCTCCGCCTACCACACACGCATGATTACATGGGGTGAACTTGGTGGCGGTGCCGTGCACGACAAGCTGCGGGTGTTCCTTGGCGATTACGGCGCCGCCGATGCCGCAACCGTGCGCAATCAGCTACGCCGGCCGAAAGTCGCGGGGGCGATTGGGGTTGCAGCAGCGGGCTTGTTGAGTGCCATCGCCGCACACCGGCGGAGGCAGTAGGAGCGACACGCAATCGGGCGGCGGCCAGGGCGACGGGTGCTTGCTGCCTCGGTATCTGTCTGCAATGTACGTGAGCAGTCGCGCCGCAGACGGATACCCAGCAGACGCCCACGCTCAACCACCCAGCCCACCTGCCGTGAGACCTGACAGTCACACGGCGGGCAGATACCCGGCAGCGCCGGACAGGCGACGGGCCTGTACGCGACGGCCCTGCTGACGTCGCTGCCATTCCGCGTTCGCTCGCAGTCGCCGCTCCCAGATTCTGCGCTCCCACGTCACCGTCGTTCCCGCTTCTTGGCTGCTTGTCTGATATTCCATAATTGTCACCTCCTGTTGGATATAGCGTCAGTTGCCCTGTTGCTTCACACGAATTCGGGCACATCGAATCACTGCATCCGCCACAAACCGGAGAATCAACAACGACCCGGCCGGTATTATTGCGTGATTTCGCCCGCCGCGATATTTACCGGATGACGGATCCTTCGACCGTCATGGCAATCCGGGGGCCGGCAACATGGCACATGCAGCAGATTCCTTCGATGGAACGCATCATCATACGAGACATGTCAAGGCTCCTTTCTTGCTCACCGGTACGTTGGCCAGGTCCAACCGCCCCGCCAAACCGCTTATCGCCGCGGCTTACTCCATCGTAACAACCTACCCACGCGCATGCAAGACCTGAGATACAACAACGGCTGATACCTGGCCATAACCCGGACGCATCGCCCACGACTCCCCCAAACGCAATGATGGGGGCGGAGGCTCGAAACCTCCGTCCCCATCATCAGGTCTAGGCTATGTGTCGCCACCCGCTATCAGTCAGCGTAGGCAACGTAGCAGCGGGCGACGTGAACACTTGCCATCGCGCACAATCACCATTGATTCATGCGACCGGCGAACGCGTACTGCACATAGCGTCAACCGACGTGCACTGGCCGTCAGCCCTCAATCGCGATGCGATGAGCCTGCTCGACCTGCGCCTTGGCCTCCTGCTTCGGCATCTGCAGGTGCAGCGTGCCGTCCTTGTACGAGGCGTGGATATCGGATTCCTTCATGTCGTCGCCGACATAGAAGGTACGGCTGCAAGTGCCGGCGTAGCGTTCGCGACGCAGCCACTTGCCTTCCTTGTCCTTGTCTTCCTTGGAATCATTGCGATGCGCGGAGACGGTCAGATACCCGTCCTTGAGCTCGACGTTGATGTCGTCCTTGTTGAAGCCCGGCATATCCATCGCGACCTCATAGCCGTGATCAGTCTCGCGCACATCCGTGTTCATCAGGCTGCCCGACTGAGCGGCGGCAAGCTGACGGCCTTCATCAGCCGCGTCACGCCAACCCGCGAAGAACGGATCGTCGAACAGATCAGAGAACATCGTGTCATTCATCAAAGCCGGAAACATAGCCATAATCGGTACTCCTTCATATTTGGAGCCAACGCGGCTTGGCAGCCGACCGTATCGACACCCAGATGCCGCCGGCCGGTTTCGTAGACCCGCGTCCGGAACCCTCCCGGGCTCCTGACCTTGACCTTTCACTTCATCCAACTTCCCACGGCGAGGTTCATTCCGGATTTTCACCGTGGGGAAACATGCGGATGCAGAAGAATTCAGGATGCTTGATATGGCGCCATATTCAGCCGACTGTGACTGCGACCGCGGGAGAGCTGGAGCGACTGCGGGAGATTGCGATCGATTTGTCTCTATCGCAAGAAACTCCCGGGAGAATTCGGCAGAAACGACGATTTCGAGATAATCTCCCAACGACATCGTTGATATTCCGCGACTCATGAAATCAGCCCGATGGGAGTTTATCGGCGAATGCGCAATAATACGATAAACTCCCACGCGGCACCGGGACTTTCGTCAATCACGGCCGCCGACAGCATAAACTCCCGCCCGGTTCAGTCCACCCAATCCTCGACTTTCGCGGCCTTGACCGGGTCATACGTGTCCGGCTCCACAACAATGTCCAGCGTGTAATACGGAATGGCGGCGCGCAACTGTTTCTCCAGCCGATTGATCGCGGCGGCGTCATCCAGCTCGGTCTCGTTGCGGAACTGCACCTTGAGTAGCACGAGAATGCGCTTCTCGGACAAGTGCATGGCCGCGGGATCGGCAAGCACCCGTTCAACATCGGGATTCTCCGCCAACACTTGCGTAATCACGCGATATGTGTGGTCGCTTGCGCCTTCGCCGATCAGCAGCGATGAGACCTGCACGCCCAGCAGCAGGGCCCCCACGATCAGCAGTATGCCGATGCTGGTGCCGCCGATGGCATCCCAGATTTCATCACCGGTCAGAATCGCCAACAGCGACCCCAAAAACGCGAAAGCCAGACCAATCACGGCCAGCGTGTCTTCGGCAAGCACAACCGCCAAATCACTGGATTTCGTACCTTTCCAGAACTTGATGAGGCTGAACGGGCCGGGATCATGCGTTTCCTCGAAGCGTTCCTTCGCCTCCTTGATGCCGTTGTGCAGGCTCCACCCCTCAATCGCCGCGCAAATCACGGTCACGACCAGCACAATGGCCATATTGTGCGCATCCACGGCATGCGCCTGCGGCCCGCCGGAGACGACTTCGCGGATTTTCGCGATGGATTCGCTCGCCGAATACACGCCACCGATGGCGAACAGGGAAACTGCAACGATGAACGAGGCAAGATACCGCGCCCGCGACCAGCCCAGCGGATGCTTGCGGCTCGGCGGCCGGTGCGACAGCTTATTGCCGATGATCAGCGTGAGCTCGTTGCCGGAATCGGCAAGGCTGTGGACGCTTTCAGACAGCATTGAAGCCGAATGCGTAATCATGAACACCACGAATTTCACCGCCGCGACCATCACATTCGCCAGCAGCGCGGCGAGGACGGCAATACCGATTTTCGCATTGTGTGGTTCCGTGCCGTCCGGGGCCAGATCGTGATTCATGGCGGCGTTGCCGTTGGGTTGCGGCCGGTTGCGTGGCACATCAGGGATGATGCCGACGGGTTGCGCCTGTTGTTCGTCTTCCTTGCGATCTTGTGTGGCCATCGTCGTCCTCCTTGGCCCGGTATCACAACAGTCCAATACCGGATTCCTGTTCCAGCATAGCCCGGGATCGGCGGCGGGCGCCCACGGTCTTCATGCGTGTCCGATAACATGATGTCTGGTGTGCCGTCTCGCGACATTCCGGGCGACATACCGACAGCGACGACGCACAGACCAGAAGGAGGCAGTTTCGTGAGCGACGTGAAGGCGCAACTGGAACGGCTGCGGCCGGTCTATGAAACAGGCGTGCTTCGGCTGTTGCTGCGCAATCATGCGATGACATACGTCGCGTTGCTGCGCACCTGCTTCAAACCATTGACCGCCGAGCTGCCGAAAGAGACGCTTGAGATGCGGCTGGCGAGCGCGCTCGAGGAGCTCTCGCACGATGGCGAATGGCAGTACAAAGACGGCGAGACCGCCCAGGACAGCGCCCATCAGACGCTGGTCGAACTCACTCGCGAGGGCGAAGGCGATTACGCGTGGCTCGCGAACTCGTATGACCCCGCTTCTCACCATTATCTGTACCGTTTGACTGCTCGCGCCCACCGCGCGATCGACGCGCTGTCCCAGCTTGAGGACACGACCCGCGCACTGTCCGGTGCCCAGGCGAATTCCATCATCATGGAGGTCGAGAACGCCCGCAAACGTCTGACCGTCGATCCAAGCGAGCGCATCGCCCTGCTTGAGTCCGAAGTCAAGGAACGCGAGCAGGAAATCAGCCGGCTCCGCAACGGTGAATCCGTGGAGTCCCTGAGCGACAAGGATGTCGAGGATATCATCGCCGTGGTGCACAACACCTTGCGCGGCGTACCGGTCGACCTGCATGAGCTCGCGCTTGAGGAACGCGACAACGGCGACGCGCTGCGCCGACGTATGCAGGAGAACTCAATGAGCGTTGACGAGATTCTTACTGCATACCATGAGCGCTACCGCCGCTCGATGCGCGAGTCGGACAGCGGGCGGCGTTTCGAGGACGCGTTCCAGGTGATTGTGACCGACGAGGGCCGGCGGCAAATCGATGATGCGGTGCAGGATATCGCAAAAAGCCCGTACCTGCACGGTGAGCCGAATCAGCTGCTCAATCAGGTGCGGGCGGAATTGAAGCGGATTTACGAAGGCATCGAGGATGTCCGCCATCAGGTGCGCGTCTCGGACGAAGCGGTGAGCCGTCTGGTCCGGCAGCGCAGCGACACCCGGTATCGCACGGCGTTAGACACGTTCAACCGGCTGTTCGCGACAATCAGCCAAGAGATCAAGGCCGGTGCGTCTTCTCCCAGCCCGTATTCGTTTGATGTGGGCGACGCCACGCTGCTTGCGCTGCCTACACGGCCGGCACGCCCGATGGCTTTCGCAGCGCCGCCGAGTCTGGATGCCGTGTCGTCAGTTCAGGATGATGACAATCCCGGCTTCGCCGACGTGGATTTGCGCGCGATGGTCGAGGCGGGCGGACCGCGGTTGCGGCATATGCTGTCACTGATCGTGCAAGACCCGATCATGCGCGACGGGCGGGTTGACGTCGCGGCGAGTTTCAACCAGTTGAGCGATTCGGAACGCCGCGAAAGCGAACTAGTCGGTTTCCTGGGGACCTTGCGCGTGGACGATAACGGGCAGTTCTCGACATGGCGATGCGTGTCCGCGGACGGTACGACACGCGCATGGCGTACACGGCCGGTACTTGCAGACGTTGGCGTGTTGCATGAGATTATCGAAGAAGACGCATGACGGATGCCGGCTGGTGACGGGCGGTGACCGCGAGACGGGCGAGGAGCATAGGCCGAATCAGCGCGAACGGCATGTACGCGAATCCGGCGACACGGAACTTGTGGAAAGGGCGGGACGATGACCGACGAACTTGATGACATGATGGCCGCCATGGGCACTGCTCGCATGGACGGCGACGCCGATGCCATGGTGGATGCCCATGAAGACGGCTCCGGCGAGACCGACGGTGTGTCGAATGCCGGCAGGGACACTGACACCATAGGGGATATCGACCCTGCGGACAATCCACATGCGCTGTTCCCCGGGGACACGAGCACGATGGACGCCGAAGCACGCGCGGCCGCCATCGCGCTGAAACGTGACCGGTTCATCACCGGTGACGCGTATGAGACGGCGTTGGACCATGTGGACGAGGTACGCCGCTCGCTCAACGACGACCTGCTTGAACTGGTTGATGTTCCGCGGTACCAAGTGATGTACGCCAGACCGGTCACAGCGGATGGATTGGGGATGCGATCCTTGAAAACCCGGGCATCGCTGACACGCGAGGAGGCGGCGATGCTGGCTCTGCTGCGCATTCGTGTGCTCGGCTATGAGAGCTCACGCGAATCGTCCAAAGACTGGATCATCAGCACGGACGACATCCGCGCCGCGCTGACCACAGGCGCCGGCTGGCTGGCCGCACGCAATGACGAAGAAGGCGTGATGAAACGCATCGGCATCGCGATTTCACGGTGCGTGACCTACGGATATCTCGCCCCCGTTGAAGACACCGATGACATGTACTGCATCACGCCGCTGGTCCCTGCCGTACTCACCACCGAGCTTGCCGAACAGTGGCTGGGCAAAAGCGAGAACAGCGCCGCGGGTAGTGCGGATGACCCCGAAGAAGACGTCCAGATAACCGCGAATACCGATACGTCTGATATTGCCGACACGACATACACGAATACCGCTGACGGTTTGAATGCCGGCGCTACCGCCGCCCAAACCGGCGAAGAAACGAGGTTGTGATGACCGACGAAGCGCTGATGGCCGACCACTGGATGCTTGCCAGCCGCCAACTGGTCAATTGGGGGTCCTACGAGGGCTACCACGTGTTCTGCCCGTCCATGGACCCGGACATGCCAATCACCTTGCTCGCGGGTGCCAGCGAATCCGGCAAATCCACGCTGGTGGACGCGCAGAATTCCCTGCTCTACCCTGCTGGCACGGCGTTCAACAAGGCCTCGAATTCCGGGCGTTCCGAACGCAGCGACTACACGTATCTGCGTGGCATGACCGCCGTGGCGGATGACGCGGAGGGCGGGACGGCCGTCTATCTGCGCGGTTCTGCCGAGGACGGCACCCCGAGTGCGGTGTGGGGCGCGATTGTGGACACCTATGTCAACCGTATGGGCGGCGAGATGCTCTCATGCGCGAAGTTCCTGTACCTGTCCCCCGGCGACGAGCGCGGCAACGTACGGCGCCAATACGTGTCCTGGAACCATGAAATCGACCCGCGAAAGATGGACGGCTACCGGTCCTCACCGTTCACCGCCGACCAATTGCGCAAGGTGTATCCGGGGTGCGCGGTGTATTCGAACGCGGAAAACTTCCATGAATCCGTGTGGACACGCATGGGATTGAAAGCCGCAGCATGCCGGTTGCTGTACAAAATCCAGTCGGCGGATGCGCCTTCGCGGCTTGACGACATTTTCAAGCAGGGTGTGCTCGATGTCCCGAACGCCCTGACCAAGGCGCGCGAGGCGGTTGAGGATTACGACCGGTATGCCGAGAACTTCCGCAGTATGGAAGAAAACGCCCGACAGATGGACGCCTTGCGTGAAATCCGCGACGAACACACCGAATACGATAAGGCGGCCAGGCAGGCGCGTGATCTGCAGGTCACCGATCCGCAAGATGACGCCGGATTGACCACCTTGCGCTCGTGGGTGTTCTCCCGGTTGGCGTCCGCGGTACGCGACCAGCTGCCGCAAGATCGCCGCGAGCTGGAGAGGCAGCAGGAGCAATGTCACAAAGCCGATACGACAGTCGAAAACGTGCAACGCGAACTCGGCGAAGTCACCGAGATGATGCACGGCGCCGGCGGCGACACCCTGACCCATCTGGAAAACGAGCATGAGCAGGCGTTGCAGGAGCTGGAACGGATGCGTCATACCGTCGGGCGCATCCGACAGGCGTTCGCTCGGGCGGACGAGCCGATGCCCCAATCCGAGGCATCGTGGGAACAGCGCCGGCAGGAAGCCCAGGATTTCATTGAGGACGCGAACGTGCAACGCGATGAGCTCCAGCGACAGCGGGACGCTTGCGTGGTTCGCCGCAAAGGCATCACCGACCGTCTTGACCCGATCAAGCGCGATTTCGAACGGCAAAGCCGCAAGCGCACCCGTATCACGCAAGACATGGAAGACGACCGCGCGGCGATTGCGCAGGCGACCGGGCTGAGCGAGCGCGATCTTCCCTATGTCGCCGAGCTGATGGACGTGCGCAAAGACGAAGAGCGGTGGCGTACCGCGATGAACGTGGCCTATGGTCCTATTGCGCAGATCATTTTGGTCGACCGCCGTTACGAGCGGGGATTCGCCCGAAAAGTCAGCACCATCGACCCGTCAACCATGTTCCGCCGCACTTGGCAGTTCATTGATATCGACGATATCGACTATCAAAGCGGCACCCAGGAACACGGGGAGGACGGCGAGCATGACGACCGGCTGTCCGGAAAACTGCGGTTCCGCGAGGATTCTCCATTCTTGGGATGGCTGCGCGAGCAGACCACATCCCGGCGGCTAGACGCGCTGTGTGTAGAACATATCGACGACGCCGACACCGCCCGGCAAATCCAGCCGGACGGGCAGATTAAAGCCGGTCAGCGTGGTTCGTATGGCACCAAAGGCATCAACCAGGTCATCGGTTTCGCCGACGAAGCGTACCTGCGCGGGCTCAAACAGCAAATCGACCGCCTGTCCGAACAGCTCAGGCAGTGCGAGTTGGATGGGGAGGACATCAAGCGCCAGCAAAGCCATCTGGACGAACTGCGTACCTTGTCATCGCAAATCGCCGATCTTTCTTGGACGGAGGTCGACGAAGCCGGCACCGAAGCGAATGTGGAACGCCTTGAGCGCGACATCGACACGCTACGCAACGACCCGAAACTCGCTCAGCTCGCCGAGCGACGCGACCAACTCCAGCACGCGCTGCGGGACGCGCTGGACTCGCAGGCGAACGCCCGGTTCGCCGCCGCCAACACACAGCAGGCCGTCGACGCCGCCGAAGCGTGGCTGACTGAACGCGCGGGGCAGATCGCCGACACCGCGGAACAGCCGACGCTACCGGATACCGTCACCGAACTGCTGTCCACCGCGTACAGCGCGGCGACCGGTTCTGTGGCCGGCGAACTGGCCCATATGACTGTTCTGCCAGGGCAACCCGGAATCCGCAGATTCGACGAGCGGGTGCTCGGCATGGTAGGCAATGCGATCACCAAGCGCATCAGCGAGGCGTCCACTCAAGCCAACAAGGCACGGGCATCCGTCGAACGGCGCATGTCCGACTATCTTGCCCGCTGGGCCGCCGACGACACGACCGTCACCCCCACGGTGGACGACTACCGGTATTACGAGGACGAGTTGAGGGACCTGTCCAAAATCGTGGCGAAGGCGGCTACCCCTGAGGAAATCGCCAACAGCGTGGACAAGATGCAACGCGACTTCAATGAGCTGAGTATGAGCCTCGAGAATGACCAGCGCGAGGTGCGTGAACAGCTCGACCGTATCAACTCCATGCTGCGCGACCAGCAGTTCGGGCCACGCCACGGCAGTCTCACCCTCGACGTCACCATCAGGCCACGCAGCGCAGCCTTCAACGGCACGTTACGCCGGACCATCGGGCGACTCAACAGCTGGCAGGCGGAGCAGCCCTCCGGCGGCGCGTCCGACAGCCGCACCGCAAAGCGGGCGTTCGACAGCTGCAAACCGATGGTCGAACTGTTGCGTAGCGAGCTGGGCAAAGTGCGCGATACCGCGGGAATCCGCCAATATGGTGCCCGCGATCTCGATTCTCGCGCCCGCAGCTCCTTCTACGCGGTCGTCCACCATGATGACGGCCCCGACGAACGCATCTCCTCGACCGGCGGCAAATCCGGCGGTGCCTTGCAGGAGCTCACATCCTTCGTGTACGGAGCTGCGCTCATCTACCTGTTGGGCGGCGATATCAGCGGACACCCCACCTACACCACGCTGTTCCTCGATGAAGCGCTCATCAAGGCGGACGGCCGGTACACGCAGCGCGCACTTGCGGTGCTGCCACGGCTGGGATTCCAAGTCATCGTATCCGCACCGGAAAGCAAAACCGGCGAAATCCTTGAGATGGCGACGCGCGGCTATGTGGTGCTGAAAGACGAGCGGCTCCATTCGCATCTGCAGGAACTCGATCTGGTCGGCGCACATGCGGACGGCGGACCATTCGAGCAGCGCAATCCGTCAGCTGGCAAATCGTCGACAGGCACGGCGGCTTCCAGCATTCCGGCTGATGCCGGGAACGCCGACGATACCGCGGAAACCAGCGATGTCACCAACAGCGGCGATTCCACAGCCTCAAGCAGCAGAAAGCCACAGTCATGACCGGCATACGCGCACGTGGTGTGAACGCCCGGACAGCGCCCACGGAAATCCGCGATGCCGTCACCAGATATCTGCAACGGCGTCGATATGATGCCGAACCGCGATGGCCGTTGGTTTTCTCCGTGCGGTGGCCGGACCAGCGCACGCTGACCGCCCAAGCGCCCGACTGGCATAAGGCCAACAATGCGTTGCGCGAATGGGCGCAGCGTCTAGGTTGTCCGGTCACGAACAAGCACCGGCTGATGGTCACGCCGGTGGAGTTGATCGACACGGTTACGGTTGCGGATGAGCAGACCGCGTTGCGCATCGCGGACCGGACGAGCGCCCGGCACTACCGCAAGGCGCGCCAGCGCATCGACCTGTTGGCCGACGAGTGCTCGATTCCTCGCGACACCGCGGCATCCGTGGCGAAAATGCTGGACAGTGAATCAGATGTGGATGTCACACTGGTGATTCGCGCCGCGCAGTTCTTCGGCGCGCACGATGCAACCGGGTTGACTCCACGGCAAGTCCCGCTCGCGGGGTTCAGCGCGAAATGGCTTGATCAGACGCATCGCCGCAACGTCATCTGCACCTTGTGCGGCAAGGATTCGCTGGGATTGTCTGACCGCCCGCCGGAGTTGCGTATGCGCTGGCTTGACCCGGCCTACTCGAACGAACCGGAAATGATGATCACCAGGCCGTGGCGGCCCGGTGGCGAGCGCGATATCCGCTATGTCATCATCGTGGAGAATAAGGATACCTACCAATCCATGCCCGACATCGCGCACGGATTGTGCGTTTGGGGAGCCGGTAAGGCGATTTTGGCATCAATCGCGCTGCTACTGCCGTGGCTTACCACCGCAAGACCGGACGACGGGGATGATTCCAGCCCGCAGGTCGTCTATTGGGGCGATATGGACGCCGACGGCTTGGAAATCCTCGACGCCGTACGGCACACCGGGGTACGCTGCCAATCGCTATTCATGGATTTAGAAGCCTACCAGCGCTACTCATGGTTCGGCACCAATCTCGCCTCAACCAGCACACCGCTCACTTCGCGCGAGCCCAAGGCGACGCCCACACTTGACTTTGGCGAGCGTGAGCTCTATCTGCTCACATGTGGCGAGGCCGTCGGGCAATCCGACGAATCCGGTTTGTCCGACGGTCCAACCCATCTGCGCGTCGAGCAGGAGCGAATCCCGCTCATTGACACGGCCGATGCGCTCCGCTCGCTTGGATGGCCGATCGCCGCCAATAATGACAAGGAGACACAATGACAGACAACGCACACCCGACACCAGTACGGCTCGAAGCCGGGCAGACGGCCCCGGATTTCACGCTTCCCAGCGACACGGGCGATACCGTCACCCTGTCCGCACTGCGGGGCAAGAACATCGTCCTGTACTTCTACCCTGCGGCGATGACCCCAGGATGCACGACGGAAGCCTGCGATTTTCGCGATAATCTTGCGCGCCTGTCGGCACTCGGTTTTACCGTGCTCGGCGTGTCGAAGGATCCGCTCGACAAGCTTGCGCGATTCCGGGAGCGCGACCATCTGACGTTCCCGTTGCTGTCAGATCCTGATCTGACTGTGCATCGTCTCTACGGCGCATACGGCGAGAAGAATCTGTACGGCAAAGTGCGTCTGGGCGTAATCCGTTCGACCTTCGTGATTGACGGCGATGGCATCATCCGCGTTGCGAAATACAATGTGCGGGCGAAGGGACATGTCGATGCGTTGTTGCGGACGCTCGACAAACTCGATGATCAGGAGTGGATGCGACAGTAGAGCGGGCTGGTCGCGAACCAGTCGCGGGCTGATTACGGGCGCGCAATGCCCGGTAATCACGCCCAGTGACTACGCCCAGTAGCCATGACTAGTGAGCACGCCCAATAATCATGCCCAGTGGAAGAGCGAAACCCCGCAGCGCGAACGGCAGTAGGCGTTTCCCAACCATGTGTGCCGCGAATTCGGCCACACGGCGCCCAGCCTTGGAGCGTTCTGGCTCATCCAAATGCTGGGCGCGCGACCGTCGGCACTGCGCGAACCGAGCAGGTTGAACCCGTTTTTCTCCACCAGCCAGTCCGGATGCTGGGTGGCGATGGCGAGCCCCTCCTCAAGTGTGAGCGGCAGACGCTCATCGGAATCGATAAGTTTGCGCGCGACATCCGGTTCGCGGTTGATATACGCGGTGCCCGTGTGTGGGTCGATGACCAGGTAGAACGGACCTTCCGGCGGTTCGAAACCGTCTTGCGGCAGGAAACTGGCGATATCGCGCGGCGGCATCGTTGTGAAACCGGCCATGCGGTTGATGCTGGTTCGTGCGATCAGGGATTCCGGCGACACCAACTCGCGCGTAGGCACGAGCAGGATATTCGCACCGAGATCGCTGTCTTCGAGCGCGCTGATGAGCGGGCGGGCAAGCGCGCGGAATGCCTCCGCGCTCATATCGGCCACATCAGGGTAGCCGAGCGCGACAATACGGTCGAGCTGCTTAAGTGCTTCCTGTGATGCGATGGACATACCTCCAAGTGTAGGACATCCGCGTGAGGGGCGGTGCATCGCGCGCGACACACCCACGCGGGTTTGCATGTCCGATAGTTCGTGGTATTCTATTCGAGTTGCCCGGTTACGCGCGCAGGCGCGTTTCCACAAGCAATGGAGGATTCGCCTAGTGGTCTATGGCGCACGCTTGGAAAGCGTGTTGGTGTAACAGCCTCACGAGTTCGAATCTCGTATCCTCCGCCCGGATTTGAACCCCGGAAACCGTTGAAAACATTCGGTTTCCGGGGTTTCGCTTTGATTCCCCCCGATTGTCGGTTCCCCCCAGGTACCCTCCGTTTGGGGCTATCGGCCAATTCGCGCGCCCACTGCAAGTCTCTCGGCACGGGCATAATCCCAAAAACCGTCGGCCGACACTAACAGGCACCTCATCGTCGGCAGAAGCAGAAAACAGACCGTCTGTCGATACCCACCATCAGCACACCATCGGCAGAAGCAGAGAGCAACCGCCCGTCACCGGCACCCGGCACGGGCACAATCCGCTCGCCCCGCTAACCCCGCGTTTCAGTCCGCGCGCCGCCGCTCCAACCGCTACACTTGGCAATACGACCTCACAGTACGGCCGGTAAGCCCTTGCAATACCTCTTGCCCGGCCGTCGACGGAAAGGAACAACGATGTTCACCCTCTGGCTGCGCCGAGCCGCGGCGTATATCCTTCGCATCGTACTGCCAGCATCGTTGCTGTCGCAGCTCATCGGCACCCTGCTGTTCGGCAAATCCTCACCGGGCGGAGCCGCTGAAACCTGGATCGGCTGCGCCAGTCTGCTTGTCGCCGGCGTCATCTCCGCCTTATCCACACGCAACGGGCAATCATGGGCGCACCAGCTTCTGCGTCTGCAAGTGCTCGACCAGGAATCCGGCGCCCCGATATCAGCCCTGAGAATGGGATTGCGAGAACTGGCGCATCTCGCTGATTTCGCGTCGTTGTGCATCGGCTTCCTTTGGCCGCTGTGGGACAGTCAACGGCAAACCTTCGCCGACAAAATCGTCAGCACCGTTGTCGTCAGCGTTGACAAGCCCGAATAGCTTGTAACTCCACAAACTAGTTACGCAAAGCAAGCCGTCAGCGCAGCCAGTTTGTACTCGTCATGGGTGCTTGCCAACATCAGCCGCGCACGACGCCGCATCCGAAGCGGTAGAGCGCCCAGCCATGCCCGTATTGGCCAAGATCACGCACTTTGACGAGCGTGCCGTGGCGCTCATATTGCGCAATCAGCCCTTCGTCGTGGAACGGGTCGAACTGCTGGCGGAACGTGAACATTTGCAGGCTCGGTGCCTGAGGACCCATCGTCAGGAAATATGTGGGAGTGTCGCCGCCACCCAGCGGGCACACGGTATTGAGCAGCCGCGCGTCATCCCCCGAGGCGAAGGACAGCTCGGTCTGCTCGAAAATCGCGCCGTTTTTCTCTTTCATCGGGTTGTAAATCGGGTACAACATGTTGGCCCCGTACAGGCTTACTGCGTACATCGAGCCATTTAGCGGATCGGATATGACGACCGCGCGCGTACCGGTCACCTTCACGACCTCGCCGAGTGCTCGATACTTGCTGGATGTCAACTGTTCGTCCGGCCGCTCATCGGTCAGTTGCACGTTGTGATACACCGATTGCGACAACCCCGCCCGTTCCGTATTGCCGAACTGGCAGGTGACGGCGAGCGCCGCCAGCACGACCACAACGATGCTCTGCCGGGCGGTACGCGTCAACCGGATGTCGCCGCACACACGGCCACCGCTACGCACACGGCCACCGCCCTTCCACGGCATCGGGACCGACACCGATCCGTCACCGCCCGCCACCGCACACGCGGCGAAGACCAGCAGCGGAATCACGCCGAACGGAATCACGCTCAGTGGCCGGGTCTCCGCCCGGTACCAGGCAGCGGCGACGATATTCGGGAACCACCCGGTCAGCGAGGTCGAGCAGACGAACAGCAACATGAGCAGCAGCCATGCGACGACCAGAGCAATCGCATCCCTACGGGTGTTGTGGTATCCGCTTTCACCGGGATGAGCAGCGTTGGAATCAGCACGCTTGAACACTTGCTGCGGCCGTGCGATCACGTAGCCGATGACGACCAGCGCAAGCACGGTCACGCCCGCCATCAACCACCCGCCCGGGCCGGAGATATTGTCCGTAATGAAGGTGCGCAACGCTTGAGGCACCGTGCGCGATGGCACGAAGGTGTGGAACCATGCCGCCGGATTGCCGTACCGGTTGGATTGATAGGAGCCGCGCATATATACGAGCAGCGCCGCAGCCCCGCATACAACCGCGCCGGCGAGCCCCGCGATGACTTTCCACGGCATGCGCAGCACGATGAACGGCGCCATGAGCAGCAGCCAGGAGAAGACGATGCGCGGATGGGCGAATATGCACAGCCCGCCGATGGCGATGAATCCGAGAATCCACGGCCATACGAGCGCCCGCGCCTGCGCCTGCTTCATCGTGGGAGCGATTTCGGACGCGGTTTCAGGAGCGGTTGCCGGTGCGGCGGCCTGCGTCCCCCGCCCAGTCTTGTCATCCGCCGCGGCCCCCGCCTTGTGCCGCCGCCAACGGTCGGTCAGGGCGTCACACAAACGCAACGTGATATACAGCCAATACGGCAGAAGCGAGGTCGCCAGTCCGTAGGCGTACAGCGGACCGCGGGCGAGCATCAGGAACGGGTGACTCGCCGAGGAGACGGATAGCACGGGCACGATAATCGCCATCGCGCAGGAGAACGGCCGCCAACCCTGAGGATCCACTAAACGTGTCCAGTATGTGGACAACAGCAGTACGCCGGCCGGCCACACGACGCCCGAAGTCACCAGCCATACAATGTTCACCGCTGTGTAAATCGGCATCTTCGCGCCGAACACCGACGCCAGGTTCACCAACCCGGCTGCCAGCATGTGGAACAGCGGCGGATAATACGCGTCATTCGGCCACAAGTGCGTCGCCGAGCCGAGCCCCTCCCCCAGAATGCGGCGGACGAAATAATAATGCGCCGGAGCGTCAATCTGCTGCAACGGATACTGCCAAATCATCGACGTGTGCGGGAACCACCCCATCACCACGCCAAACGCAATACCCACCCCGATCACTGAGCACAAGGGCACCATCCAACGAGCACATCTCACCCGCCCATTCTATCCGAACTTACGTGTGGCACGAATTCACCGCTTATCAACGAGGCGGCCCCGAAATCAGCCAAAATCTGCCAAAATTCGCCACGCATGGGACACGTACAGGAATGGAAACGCTGCGCATTTACGATTTTCCCAGCATTTCGCAAGTACAATGCCAGTGTCGTGCAAGACTACACGAACGTAGACTAGCAATAGTGTTGGTATGGGATCATTGCCCCGCTGACCGGAGCGCCTCGGCCAACGCCACCATGTACGCACCCGGCGGTCAGCACCGCCAGAGACTGGAGAAGTACCGCATGTTCGTTCTCAAGAACGCATGGGCAGCGCTCACACGCCATAAGTGGCGTTCGTTGCTCACCATCATCACCGCCCTGATTGTCACTTTCGGAACGATGTTTTCCACTGCGGTCATCCAGGCAAGCGACACCGCGTACGGCTCCGGCTATGACGCTCAAAAGCCCACCTTCGATCTGAAGCTTAAGCAGTCCGTACAGTCCAAGTACAACGGCGCCGACTCCAGCTGGACTAAGAACTACCTGTCGTGGACGCAATATTCCACGTACGCCAGCGCCGCGCAAAGTGCGAGCATCAGCTTCACCTACACCTTCACCGAATCCGTGCCGGTCAGGCAGACGTCGAAGTTCAAGGCCGTTGCAGGCACCGCCGACCAGGATGCCAGCAAGACCGGCGGCGAGTTCACGTTGCGAACCTTCTACAGCAAGGAGGCCGCAGCCGCCAATGCGCAGGGCGCCTTTACCATCGTCAAGGGCAAGAACCTGTCCTATTCCACATCCAGCACGGATTCGACGTCAGCGCTGATCTCCGAAACCGTTGCCAAGAAGAACAATCTCAAGGTCGGCGACACCTTCACCATCGCCAGCCCCACCGACGCGAAGACCACCGTCAAGCTCAAGGTTGCCGGCATCTACCGGTACAAGGACGGACAGACAGCCGCCTCCACGAAACTGGCAAAAGACAACCGCGACAACGCGATTTTCGTCGGTTATTACGCGTTCGCCATCAACAACTTCGACACGACCACCGGCAAAGGATGGGCGGTTCCGGATCTCCAGGTCACCTTTACGCTTGACAGCGTGAGCGCGTACAAGAAGTTCGTCGCGCTGGTCAAGAAGGCGAAGCTGCCGACCGGCTACGAAATCGTCTCCACTTCGCTTGAGGCCTACACCGAAAGCATCAAGCCGCTGGGCAAGTTGGCGGAACGCCTGCGTATCGCCCGGATTGTGCTGCTGATTGTCGGCGGGCTGCTGCTCGTTGTGCTGGTTGTGCTCGGTCTGGTGCACCGCCGCGGCGAAATCGCGACCGCCATGCTGGTCGGCGTTACCAAAGCGCGCATTGCATGGCAGTTCATGCTCGAAGTCCTGTTCCCCACGGTATTTGGCTTCGCGATTGGCGCGCTGGCCGGCGGATTCGGCACCAAGCCGCTCGCCCATCAGCTTGCCGGCGGCTATGACGTGACGATGTCCGCGAGCCTCGTTTGGCAGACCATCGGCTACGGCCTGCTCGCTTGCCTGGTGCTGTCGTTCATCGCCATGTTCCGCGTCGTCGCCGTACGCAGAATCTCACTGTTCGCACCGCGTGACAGCGGCGATTACGCCAACGTCAGCAATGTCAGCAATGCCGAAAGCGACGACAGCGCCGGAGATGCAGGAGACACGGGAGACGTCGAAGACGCGCCGACGACACAAGCCGAGCAGACCAAGGAGGAATCCAAGTGAGCGAAAACAACGAGCCGACCAAGGCCGACCAGATCGAACAGCTGGACGAATCCACGGAATCCGTGCAGTTCAGCGTCGTTATTGACGACACCGCGGATGACGCCGATCTCGATACCGCAGATACCGCCACGGCTGACGAAGCTGACGAGACCGACGATGCAGCCGAAAGCGCAGATGAGCAAGCTGCACATGTGGACGCGGATGCGCAAACCGACACCGCAAACACCGACACCGCCGAAAACGCCAGCAAGGCGACGCCCGATGCAACCGCAGCGGCACCAGCATCCGACAAGACGGCCGCCGGCAACACCGCCAAACCCGGGGTCTCCACAGCCGTTCCACACACCCACAGCGCCCGGACGGTTGCGCACGCCGACACCGCGACCCGCGCATCATCCCACATCGACAGGGAACTGCGCCAACGCCGCCACATCACACTGAAGGCATACCCGTCGTTCGCATTCAACAACGTCATCCTGAGCAACCGCAAAACCGGCCGTGACGTGCTCGACAACATCAGCATGGACTGCTATATCGGCCGCACGTACGCAATCATGGTCGACCCCGATGACGCCGAGCAGCGCGCAGGATTCATGGCCGTCGCCTCAGGCATGGTGTTTCCAACCAGCGGCAGGGTCATGCTGAAAAGCAGCGATCTCGCCTCTTTCGACCCAGCTGAAGCGCGCGCACACCGTCTAGGCGTGGTGCCGCAGCGCTATGCAATCCGCGACGACTTGGGTGCCATCGCCAACCTTGTGTACACGATGGACGCGTCCGGCCGCAACTTCCTGCAGCCCAAGCCCGATATCGCACGTGACCTGCTGGACCAGACCGGTTTCGGCGATGGCAGCGACCTTGCCGTCGAGAACTACGAAGCGCTCGTGCACACGCCTGCAGGCAAGCTTCGGGAGATTGACCGCAGGCGTCTGTCCATCGCGCGTGCCATCTGCTGCGAGGCCGAGGTCCTGTTGCTCGACGAGCCGACGGGCGGTCTCGACAAGGAAGACTCCGCGACCATCCTCGACCTGCTCAACAAGCTCGCCCACCCGAATCGGCGAACCGCGGATTCCGGACGTTGCGTCATCATCGTCACCGACAATGACGACGTGGCCGACGCCTGTGACGAGGCGTTCACGCTGTACGACTGACGGAAATCGGCACAGCCGAACAGTCGCTAGTGCCGATACGCGATAGAACAATGGCCTGCACCTGCGAAAGTGGGGATGCAGGCCATTGTCAAACCGTGCCCAGGTTGCCTAAGCAAGAGCGTAGCAACCCGGACCAAGCTAAGCTCATACCACGCGCTGGTGAAACTGCTCGGCGAGCGCTGGAATGTCCGGCTCGCCGTACTTGTCCACCAAGTCGAGCCATGCTCGGCGGTTCCCCTCGCCGAAACGGGCCGCCTTGTTCGCGTACGATTGCGCGGTGAGGAACTTCGGAGGCACGGATTTGCTGTTGTATTTATCAGCGACCATGACCACCTCTTGTTCGAGGTTGACGGGCACGTAATCCGCCGGCGGCAAGGGCAGCCCCTGCCGGATTACCTCGTCTTTCGTGAGCCCCACGCCGGTATGGTTGCGAGCGAACTGGGCGATGGACTCGTCCACGCCTTCATCCAGCAGGTACTGGTAGCCAAGCAGGCCGTGCTCGATGTAGTGCGGGCCGTCGAATTTCAGGGGCTCGCCGTCGGACCCGTCGTGCTTGAGCACACGGTACGTGCCGATGTCGTGCAGCAATCCGCCAATCACCACAAGGTTCTCATCCAGCAGTCTCGGCGGGATTTCGCCACCGGTGATGCCGTCGGAGGCCGCAGCCTGCGATGGGTCGGGACGCCCGGAATCATCTTTCGGCAGGGTGCAGCGCCGCACGAACAGCGCATTCTGGTGCCGCACGATTTCGCGGGCGATGGTTGCGACGATGACGCAATGCGTGTGTATCAGATCATATGCCGCCTGTGATGGCGCGATTTTCCTGTGCAGCTCATCGACTTGGGCCAGTGTCGGAACATATCCACTCATACCGTCCATTGTAGGGAACGAGCCGAATCCTCTCCGCCCGTTGCGCCAGAAGCGCCCCTCACACAAACTGTCTGCGCAACGCGCCCTCCCAGCGTAAACAGTTTGTAGACACACGAAACGGTTACGCCCAGGGGCCCTCCAACGTCACCAGTTTGGAACCTCCCACAAACCAGCTACGCTCACAAGCCTCCCAGCGTAAACAGTCTGGGTGAAGGCGACTCAGATGGTTTCGATGCGGAACTCGCCGGTGCGGTTCGAGGCGACGAGCATCTGGTCGTTGTCAAGCTCCGTCCAGCCGTCGGCCTCACTCTGTGGGAAGCCGGAGCTGGCGACGACCACGCCCTCTGCCGTGCCATCAGCGTCCAGAATCCGCCGATATCGAATCACGCGATAGTCGATGGCATGCTGCTGCCAGCCGTACCCTGAGTAGACCTCCATGATGCGCGACGGGACCTCCGTCCGCCCGGACGCACGCAACGCCACCAGCTGATCGCCGCTTTGAATCATGCAATTGTAGCTGGATTTCGGGTAGCTCTGCCGCAACTCGCGCACCGCCTGGGCGACCGCCTCATCCAGCGGGAAGCCAAAACCGATGTATTCCAAAATCACCGCGAAGAATACCGCGGAATCGCTGCGACCGCCCGTGGACAGAAATACGCTGTGATCCACGGGAAAATCACGGTTCTCAATGATATTGCGGCCCTGATCGTCCGAAATATCGCCATTATGGATGAAGCTCAGCCCATTGGCGAAGAACGGCTGCTGGTTCTCCAGAATCAGCGGCAGATGCGAGCTGGCGAGGCGGAAATGCCACAGCGCGCCGCGAGCCGGCTGCTGGGCGAGATCTTCAAACACCGGGTCATGCAAAGCCGACGTAGTGGTCTTGTACAAGCGAGTGCCGGTTTCAGGCGAAGGCGCACCGCCATCCCTGTGGTACGGCGGTTCCTCGGGCGTGCGCAACGAAGCGGTGCCCCAGCCGTCATTGTGGACCGCGCTCATTGCACGGAAGTCCTTAACAGCCTGACCGTCCAGCACATCCTCCAGACTGCGGTTGAGACCCGCAGTCGCATAACCCAGTAACCTGCACATAACCATCCACTCTAACGGGCGGCGGGACACGGCTGGTGCGCGTGGCTATAGGGGTTGGTTATAGCAAAGAGCCGCCCCTGCGGACGGCTCTCGATTGCGGCAGTCATTGCTGCTGTCGCCGGTTCAGCAGCGGCTTCGGTCACTGGCTCTTGCGCTGGCCTGTTGATTGGCGCGACGAACCACCCGATTTTGCTGTGCCGTGATGCTGCGAGGCGCGGTCGGACTTGGCCTCGGCGCCCTGCTGCGAGCCTTGTTTCGCAGGCTTAGCGACGGACTGCTTGTCGGCGTTGCTGCCGGGCTTCACGGAGTTATCTGCTTTCGCCGTAGTATCGGGCTTGGCGGCAGTCGCATTTTTCGCGGGTTTCGACGCTTGCTCGGACTTCACCGCCGGTTTCACCGCCGGTTTCGTTGACGACTTCGCCGACGATTTCGCTGTGGGCTTTGTCAGCGCGAGCACGTCCTCACTGGACTCAATCTGCCGCAGATTATTCGCTTCACGCTTGAGCCTCGGCGGCCGACGCGTCGACAGGAACAGCGGCTGCACTTCGATCAGCGGATTGTACGGAGCCAGACCGAACCACTTGACCGGCGAACCCGCCGCATGGCGAATCGCGTACTTCATCTGCAAGGACAACGCACCACGCTGCGAAATCGTGGATTCCGGCATCAGCGCCTTGTGGATCAGCACATACTTGATCGTGCCTACTCCCGGATCGGCGTCGAGCTTCGGGTACTGAGACTTCTGCTGCGGCAGCTCGCCCGTATGCTCCAGATCGTGCATGATTTGGTGGATGTATGCAGGAATGGACTGAGAGACCTTGAATCCGAGCCGAATCTTCACACGGAACAGATAATCGGTCCCGAAATTCTCCACCGAATACTCGCGGGTAAACGGCTCGTCGGTCGTCTGCACGGACACGGCCCACCATGCGCGCGCACGCTTGGGATGGTCCGCGAAAATCGAGAAGAAGATGTCGGTGTCAAGCCGCTTCATTTCGCTGTCGGACGTCAGATACACGATATTGTCTGCGAAATACGGGATGCGGAAGTCCCCGTGCAGCTTCTCGAGCGCAGGCAGGAAATCCTTGCGCTTCATATGGCGACGCTGCGAACGTTCGATCTTCGTGCCGTCGTTCCACGTGACCATGATCATCAGAATCATCAAGGTCAGCAGCATCGTGAACCAGCCGCCGTGCATGAACTTCGCCATCGAGGCGATGAAGAACATGATCTGGATGGACAGGAACACGATCGAAAACACGATTGCCCCGACTTTATGTCGGTTGTACCACATGTACACGGCGAGCAGCACAGTCGTGGTGATCATCGTGATGGTCAGCGCGAGGCCGTAGGCGGCGGAGATATGCTCCGAATCGCGGAACAGGAACAGCACGGCGAGCGTGGAGACGCACAGCACGCCGTTGACCACCGGGATATACAGCTGACCGCGTGTACGGGCCGGGTAACGCACCTGCAGATGCGGCATCCAGTTGAGGCCGGTGGCTTCGGCGACCATGGTGAACGCGCCGGTGATCAGCGCCTGAGATGCGATGATGCCTGCGGTGACCGACAGCGCGACCGCAAGATAACGCACACCCGGGCTCATCATCTGGAAGAACGGATTGAGGCTGTCCACATTCTCCAGAGCGGGATTGTGCTGGTTGCGCAGCATCCACGCGCCCTGCCCGAAGTAGTTGAACACGAGCGCGATCTTGATGAACGGCCAAGTGAAGTAGATGTTGCCGCGACCCACGTGGCCCATATCCGAGTACAGCGCCTCGGCGCCCGTGGTCGACAGGAAGACCGTGCCCATCAGGGCGATGCCGGCCGCGTTATGCGGGCTGAACAGGAAACGGATGCCGTACACCGGGTTGAGGGCGGCGAACACGCTCCAATCATTGCCCAGGTTGAACACGCCCACGACGGCGAGGAAGCCGAACCACACCATCACGATGCTGCCGAATACGCGGCCGATGCTTTCCGTACCGCGTGATTGCACCGAAAACAGCAACAGGATGATGATCGCGGTGATGATCATCGTCAGGTTCGTGTTCTCCCGGAACAGCGGTTCGAACACGGGAATAGTCTTCAGACCTTCGACTGCCGAGGAAATCGAGACGGCAGGGGTAAGCACCGAATCCGCAAGGAACGCGGCACCGCCGAGCATCGCGGGGATCGCTAGCCAGCCGCCATACTTACGAATCAACGAATACAGGGCGAAGATACCACCTTCGCCTTTGTTATCGATGCGCATGGCAATCAGCACATATTTGACGGTGGTAATCAGAGTGATTGACCAGAATACCAACGACAGCACACCGAGGATCGCTTCCCTGTCGGCGTGCTGGATGCCGCCCTGTCCGGCAAGGAAGGTCTGCATCGTGTACAGCGGCGAGGTGCCGATATCGCCGTACACCACGCCCAGCGCGACAATCGCCATCGCGAAGGTGACCTTGTTCGGACCGGATTGCACGCGGGTCCACCAGCGGCCGATAGCTCCCTTGGTCGCTGTTTTCGCGAGCTTTTCTGCTTCCTTATGTTCTTCTTCTTGCTGCTTGGCGATTACCTCGCGCTCTTCTTTGGTCGTCGTCTTGCGAGAGACCTTGGGCGCGTTGGTGAAGGTATCGGCCTTCAGCAACGTCTCACGCATACGTTCATCAGCCTGCTGCTCTTCTGATTGCTTAGACTGATTGGCGGTATGCGAAGATTCGCGCTGCCGTGATTCCGCCATAACATTCCTCCATCGGCGGGGACCCTCCCCGCTCGTGAACACTCATGCCTGGCAAGCGAATCGTAGTACCATCACGATTCCTTTACAGACAGCCGCAAGTCTATACGACGGTCACGAGATATTGCAACAATCCGGGCGCAAAATGGGGGTATTCCACGGTTCTGTCTAATTTTCACAACCACCGGGAATACGCCGTCATCGGCAACTTGCTGCACATCCCTGAGACGCCGGGCAATCCGTCCGCTCAAATGCCGTACACCTTACGCGTAGTGCGACGGGTGGCGCGCGCGACCTCAGCCACCGGCAGGTCGAAGACCTCGGCGAGCGCGGCCAGCGTGTACGGAATCATGTACGGCGCGTTGGTACGCCCGCGGTAGGGCATCGGGCTCAGATACGGAGCATCTGTCTCCACCATGATGTGGTCGAGACCGACGAGCCGCGCCGATTCACGGATCCCGTCGTTGCCCTTGTAGCTGACGGTTCCCGAAAAGCTTAGATACCAGCCGTGTTCGGCCGCGATGCGACCCATCTCGGCGTCGCCGGAATAGCTGTGGAACACCGTACGTTCGGGGCTGCCGTCCGCAAGCAGCGTGTCGATGACTTCCCGATGCGAGTCGCGGTCGTGGATCTGCATGGGCAGGCCCAACTCCTTGGCGAGCGCGATATGGTCGCGGAATGCTTGTCGTTGCAGCTCTTTGGCGCCTTCACCAGTGCGGAACAGGTCCATGCCGGTCTCGCCGATCGCTACCACTTCGCGCGGGTGGTCGAGGGCCAGCCGGTGCACTCTCGCGAGAGCATCCTCGAAACTGACGTCATGGTAGGGCTTGTAGCTCAGTGGCAGACCGTCCGGCCCAGGAACGCCGCGGTGACCGTGCAATACGGCCTCATTGGGGTGGATGGCGAGCGCCGCATGCACGACACCCGGGTGGTCGAGGGCCATCTGGACAGCGGTGTCAAGATTCGGATATTCGCAGCCGACATCGATGACCCCCTCAACGCCGACGGCCTGCGCCTGTGCGAGCAGCTCATCGACCGAGTACACGGGCACCGGCGGCTGGTCACGCTCGATGGCCTGCCGGTTCATTTCGCGGGAGAAGGGGACGACGCTCGCCACATGCGTGTGATCGTCGATGACGCGCGCGTCGGTGGGAAGCGGCTCAGGGGCGGGCGCCCAGCTGCGGTCGCGATGGTGATGCTTGGACATGGCTTCCAGTCTAATCAATCGGGGGCGGCGTTGATGGGCCAAGGTATTGGCTGATTGGCTCCTTGACCGCTTGACTGTCCAACTGCCTGATTGCTTGGCTACCTGATCGCCCAGTTGCCCGGCTGCCCGACTGCCCGACTGCCCGGTTGCCCGAAATATTCCGCCCGGTCGCGTATGCGATGACATACACAACCATGCGTAAGGCGCAGAAGGACGGCGAGACCCCTTGATATCCGTCGGCTCGCGCATGTCCGGACATACGCGACAGCGCACAAGCGACATCTGCGGACTGCCGAACGCTTGCTTCTGACACGCGACGTATGTCCTGACATACACGCGATACCGCACGCGACTGACAGCAAACAACCGACGGCACACAGCCGACAGCAAGCGACCAACAGCCCGGAACCAGCCCGGAGTACGATGAAGGTTTTGGACATATACGCATGGCACGCGTACACACTCAACACCGACACACACAAGCAAGGAGCATCATGGCGAAGAACGGCATCACCAATCCAGACGATTCCAAGGCGTTGCGGCCAGAACAGCTGCACGAATTCTCCCAGCGGTTCAACGCCGACCGGGCGAACGCGGTCGCGGCGAACGCGGCCACCAGCGTGGGCGTGCTGAAGGCCGCCACCGATTACCATGGCGTGCGTGCGCTCCCGCGTGACTTCTCAATCGAACTCAAGCAGGGGTCGATCACGAATCAGGAGCATTCCGGCCGCTGCTGGATGTTCGCCTCACTCAACACCCTGCGCTATGAGCTCATGCATCGTTGGAAGCTTGAGGATTTCGAGTTCTCCGAATCCTACCTGTTCTTCTGGGATGCGATCGAAAAATCGAATACATATCTAGAGAACGTGCTCGCAACCCTTGACGAGCCGACCGACAGCCGCGTATTCGAAATCATCAACGATACTGTTGCCGATGACGGCGGCTGGTGGCAGATGTTCGTTGCGCTGGTCAACAAGTATGGTCTGGTCCCGAAATCCGCATACCCGGAATCCGCGAATTCCCGCAATTCCGACGCGTTCAAGCAATATCTGAACACCAAGCTGCGCGAGTTCGCCGCCGATTTGCGTGGCCGTCATGCGGCGGGCGAGAGCCTGGAAGCGCTGCGCGCGGCGAAAACCGAGGACATGGCGACCGTGTACCGCATCTGCTGCATCGCGCTGGGCGAGCCGCCGGAACGGTTTGATTTCCTGGCCCGCACCAAGGGTGACGATGACGCCGACAGCAAGAAGAGCGACGACAAGGCGTCTGCGGATGCGTCGAATGCCGGCAAGACAACTGATGCCAAGGGTGGCAAGGACACCGAAGGCAAGGGCGGCAAAGGCGAGGACGGCCGCGACGACCGCCCGCAAATCCGTGAATACGGCATCACGCCGCTTGAATTTGTGCGCAAGTATGTGCCGGTGGATGTCAATGACGCGGTCACGCTGTGCAACGCGCCGATGGCCCGCACCCCGTTCGGCAAGCGCTACCGAATCAAATGGACCGCGAATGTGGCGGAAGCCGGGGATATGGAGTTCGTCAACGTGCCGCTCGATGTGTTCCGCAAGGCGGCCATCGACCAACTCAGTGCGGGGCATCCGATCTGGTTCGCGTGCGATTGCATGCAGTTCTCGCTGCGCGACGCCGGGATTTTCGACCGCGGCACCGTGCGCGTGGACCAGCTGTTCGACACCGAGTTCACCTTTGATAAGGGTCAGGGCTTGGAATACTGGGATTCCGCAAGCAATCACGCGATGACGCTGACCGGCGTGAATCTGGACGCCAACGGCAAGCCGAATCGTTGGAAGGTCGAGAACAGCTGGGGCAAGGACGCAGGCAAGGACGGCTATTATGTCGCGTCGGCCGACTGGTTCGATCGGTTTGTCACCGAGCTGATCATCCGCAAGGAATATCTGGACGAGGCGACGAAGGCGATTCTCGAAACCGAGCCGGTGGATATCGAGCCGTGGCAGCCGCTGACCCGCCGCTGCGACTGAAATCCCCGTCATCCTCACAAACTGGCTACGCTGAGCTAGATCCCAGCGTAGCCAGTTTGTAAAAGGGAACGGCGGTCCGGCCCGCGGCGCAGCACTTGGCTGTCGTGCCGCCGCGTATCGCGTCACTACGTGCCATGCCGCCGCACGTCATGTTGTCGCAAGAAAGAAGAAACCCGGCGGTGAGAAGCCGCCGGGCGAGAGAGAAGAGAGAAGAAGGGGTTCAATTATGGGGCCGACCTATGGGCCTCGCCACCGGCCGAACCGTTGACATGTATTATGTAACCGCTCAATTCTTGGAATAACGATGCGCGTTTCTGAAAAAACTCTGGCAAATATGTAACGAAACTGTGTAGACGTGGTCACATTCCAGCATGTTGTCGCATTTACCAGCCCGAAACACACTACCGCCCGGCGGCAATCCTCTTCTTATAGGCCGTGCCCCACTGCTCCATCGCGTCGAGGACCGGCTTCAAGGTGCGCCCCAGCGGCGTCAGCGAGTATTCCACACGAGGAGGCACTTCCGCGAAGACATGCCGCTCGACCAAGCCGTCGGCCTCCATCTCGCGCAGTTTCGACGTCAGCACTTTCTGCGAGATGCCGCCGATGGATTGTTTGAGCTCGCCGAACCGCTTGGTGCCGGGCATCAGATCGCGCAACACAAGCACTTCCCACTTGTTGCCGATCAGTTTGAGCGTGGTTTCGACCGGACAGGCCGGCAAATCCCGAGGCAACACGCCGATGGCGGTATATTCAGACACGATGTTCTCTCCTGATTTTCCGTGGAACTATCAAATTGTTACCGAGAAGTGCCCAAGGCACTTTTCCCTGCTTTGTTTCTTTTTGTAACTATATACGTTATAGTCGACAGTGTCAAAAAGATACCAAGGTTCGAAATGATACCAACATGGTCCACAGCCCGGCCGCCAGACCGGCAACGCGCCACGAATCGAGCCTGAACCAGCAAACAGTAAGGAACACCAATGACTTCCATCGCAGTATTCGCAGCAAACGGCAAGGCCGGCAAACTCATCGTCAAGGAAGCCGTCAATCGTGGCTTCGACGTCATCGCGGTCGTTCGCGGCGAGAACAAGACCGTCGCCCAGCACGCCATCATCAAGGACCTGTTTGATTTGACCGCCGACGATCTCGAGGGTTTCGACGCGGTTGTGGACGCCTTCGGCGCCTGGAGCCCCGACACCCTGCCGCAGCACTCCACCTCGCTCAAGCACCTGGCGGACATCCTCTCCGGCACACAGACCCGTCTCATCGTGGTCGGCGGCGCAGGATCCCTGTATGTGGATCCCGAGCACAAGACGCAGCTCTTCGACACTCCGGACTTCCCGGACGCCTTCAAGCCGCTCGCTAAGGCGCAGGGCAAAGCACTCGCCGAGCTTCGCGAACGCAAGGACGTGCGCTGGACCTTCGTCTCCCCGGCAGCCGACTTCCAGGCTGACGGCGAGCGCACCGGCAAGTATATTCTCGCCGGCGAGGAGCTGAAGCTCAATGACCGCGGCGAATCCATCATCAGCTACGCCGATTATGCCATCGCCATCGTCGATGAGATCGCCAAGGGCAACCATATCGGCCAGCGTATCTCCGTGGTGCGCGCCTGAGCCTGAATCGCGCCCTTACCGCTCTTCGCGATAATCGACGTCAAGCCAATGCCCACCCCCCACGACCGGTACGATACCGTCATGAGAGGTGGGCTTGTCTGTCACGCGATGTTACGAGCGCGCCCCGGACACGAGACAAACCCAAAACGGAAACCCCCACCCCCAGAAAGGCATGACATGAACCAGCTTGCGCAACGCTTGACACCGCTGGTGCGCTATCTTGCCGATGAACGCGCCCACACCGGCGGCTGGACACCGGGTATCCGCACCGATGAAGCGGCCCTGTCCGCCATGACCGCGCAGGACCTGTGGGCGCTGTTCCGTGCGTTCGTGAACACGCGCGAACCGATCGAGCCGGACAGGGGGTGGCTCAAGGACCAGGACGCCCTGTTGCACGATATCATCGCAGACCGGGGTATCACCGCCATCGACGACGCCTGCGTCATCCCTTCCGCGACCGACCCGCGACTGCGGTTGTGGCGCGGCGATATCACCGCGATTCGGGCGGATGCCATCGTCAACGCGGCCAACAGCGAGATGCTGGGGTGCTGGGCGCCGGGGCATCTGTGCATAGACAACGCGATCCACACCTTCGCAGGCGTCGAACTGCGCCTGGAATGCGCGCGGATTATGCGCGAACAAGGCACGCCCGAGGCGCCCGGACGCGCGAAAATCACACCGGGGTACAATCTGCCGGCTACGCATGTCATCCATACCGTCGGGCCAATCGCCGCCGGACACCCCAGCGACCGCGACCGCGAACTGCTCACCTCAAGCTATCGCAGCTGCCTCGATCTCGCCGTCACACACGGCCTGCACAGCATCGTATTCTGCTGCATCAGCACCGGGGTCTTCGGCTTCCCACAGCAGGAGGCAGCTGAAATCGCCGTACGCACTGTGCGTGCGTGGCTTGACCGGCATGCGGACACAAGCGCCAGGGCCGACCAATCAGGCGAACCGGCCGATCCAGACCATGACAGCACTCCGACAACGCCGACCGTCATCTTCGACGTCTTCGGCGAGGCGGACGAGCATATCTACCGCCAGCTGCTCGGCATTCCCGGGAACCAGGCGGCATAGGCGGCAAGCACACCGCCGATCCACACCGCGCCGGCACCCATCACGACCCCGCGAACCCGCAGAAAGAAGCCACCATGCCGTTCATGTCACTGTTCACGCCACCCGCTATCAATCCACCGGCAACGGATAATCGCGACACATCCGAAGATGCCATCACCCGTCTCACGAACGCTATCCACGATGCGGACACCATTGTGGTCGGCGCAGGTTCTGGCATGTCCACATCCGCCGGATACACGTATTCGGGCGAACGCTTCGAGCGGTATTTCAGCGATTTCGCGAACACATACGGCATCGGCGACATGTATTCCGGCGGGTTCGCCGAATACCCGGACCTCAACACCTACTGGGCGTGGTGGAGCCGCCACATCTACATCAACCGCTATATGGCCCCGCCCAAGGATACATACGGGCTGTTGCGCAGTCTGCTCGACGGCCATGATTACACGGTCATCACCACGAATGTGGACCACTGCTTCCAGCGAGCCGGCTTCCCCGACGACCGCCTGTTCTGCACGCAGGGCGATTACGGGCTGTTCCAAAGCTCACGCACCGGCACCTCCCGCACCTACGATAACGAGCGGGATGTCAAGCGCATGCTACTCGCGCAAGGCTTCACCTTCGCGCACATGACCGCCGACACCGCCGACGACTGGGGTGAGCTGATTACAGCTGACGAGGCCGGCGGACGGGCCGGCATCGGCATGACAATTCCGGACGACCTCATCCCGTATTGCCCGGATGATGGATTCCCCATGGCGCCGAACCTGCGCTGCGATGACACCTTCGCTGAGGACGAGACATGGCATGAATGTGCGGAACGATACCAGAGTTTCCTCGACACCCGCCGGGCATGCGAAGCCGACGGCAGTCGGACCCTGTTCCTTGACTTGGGCAGCGGCGGAAACACGCCGATCATCTTCAAGTTCCCGTTCATGCAGTGGACATCCGTCAATCGCAACGCGACCTATGCGAGCATCAATCTCGGCGAAGCGGTCACCGCGCCGCAGATCGCCGACCGGTCCATCCTCATCGACGCCGACATCGACACCACGCTGCGCAATATCGCTTCGAGAGGATGAATAGGTTCGCAGAATATCAGGCTGAAAACCAGCATAAAACAACCAAGCGGCGGGACCCACCTCACAGGGCAGGTTCCGCCGCTTGACATATTCGCATGATTTGCGTGATTCACGCAATCCGCGATTGTTCAGCCGGCGATTATTCAGCCGTCTTGGCCGGCTTGTCAGCGGCCTCTTCCTCAGCCAGCTGTGCCTTCGCCTTGGCCAGACGCTCGGCTTCCGCGGCCTTGCGCTGGGAAAGCTGCTCTTCGAAGCGATCGAGCTCCTCCTGCACGGCTTCCTGCGGAATCTTCGCGAAAATCGGCTTCGGCTTGGCGACCGGAGCGCCGGTGTCAATGGCCTCGCTCTTCCACGGGTGCACATTCACACCGAGCTTGTAATCGCCGGTGATCACCGGGTAGTGGAAGTCCGGATTATCAAGATCCTCGACCTCCTCGATATGCGGCAGCGGCGAGAACGTGCCCTTGCCGCCGAGCGCCTCCCACACCTTCTGCGCGGAATGCGGCAGGAATGGAGCGAGCAGGTGATTTGCGTCCGCCACGGCCTGCGCGGCCACATGCAGCACGGTGGCGAGATGTTTCTCGTCATCCTTGATCTTCCACGGTTCGGTGGCGGAAATGTACTTGTTGATATCGCCGACCACGCGCATCGCCTCGTTCAGCGCGTTCTTCTGGTGGTGGCGCTCAATCAGCCCGCCGACCACGTCGAAGACCGCCGACGTCTCCTCGAGCAGCGCACGGTCCTCGGAGGTCATCGAATCCTCGTCAAGCTCCGGAATCGCGCCGAAGTTCTTATAGATGAGGTTGGCGACACGATTGACCAGGTTGCCCCAGCTGGAGGCGAGCTCCTCATTGTTGTGCCGCACGAATTCGGCCCACGTGAAATCGGAATCCGAGGTTTCCGGGCCGGCCACGGAGATGTAGTAGCGCACGGCGTCCACCGGGTAGCGTGCAAGGATATCCTTCACGTAGATCACGATGCCGCGCGAGGAGCTGAACTTCTTGCCTTCCATGGTCATGAACTCGCTGGCCACGACCTGCTCCGGCAGGTTGAGCGGGCCGAGCTTGCCGGTCTCGCCACCCTTTGAGCCGGCGCCGTTGTAAGCAATCATTTCGGACGGCCAGATCTGGGAGTGGAAGGTAATGTTGTCCTTGCCCATGAAGTAATAGCCCGGGGTTTCCGGGTCGTTCCACCAGGCACGCCACGCCTCGGGATCGCCCTTGCGACGGGCCCATTCAATGGATGCCGACAGGTAGCCGATCACCGCGTCGAACCACACGTACAGCTTCTTGTTCGGGTTGTCAATCCAGCCCTTGACCGGCACGGGGATGCCCCAGTCGATATCGCGCGTGATGGCGCGGGGCTTGACTTCCTTGAACAGACCGAGCGAGAAGTTGATGACGTTGGTACGCCAACCTTCACGCGTCTTGAGCCAGGCGAGGTTCGCTTCGGCGAGAGCCGGCAGGTCGAGGAAGAAATGCTCGGTTTCCTCGAAACGCGGGGTTTCGCCGTTGATTTTGGAGACCGGGTTGATCAGCTCGTCCGGGTCGAGCTCGTTGCCACAGTTATCGCACTGGTCACCGCGCGCACCGTCGGCACCGCAAATCGGGCAGGTGCCTTCGATGTAACGGTCCGGCAGGGTGCGACCGCTGGACGGGGAGATGGCGACTTTCTGCGTGCCCTTGTAGATGTACCCGTTCTTCAGGCACTGCTTGAACAGTTCCTGCACGACATGCTCGTGGTTCGTGGTGGTGGTGCGGGTGAACAGGTCGTAGCTCAGGCCGAGATCGCACAAATCCTTGGCAATCACGCGGTTGTAGCGGTTCGCGAGTTCCTGCGCGCTGATCCCTTCTTTATCGGCCTCAACGAGAATCGGGGTGCCGTGCTCATCGGTTCCGGACACCATCAGCACGTCATTGCCCTTCATGCGCTGATAGCGCGCGTACACATCCGACGGGACGCCGAAGCCGGCGACATGCCCGATATGGCGCGGACCGTTCGCGTACGGCCACGCAACATTGACCAAAATATGACTCATACGCCCGATTATCAGGCTCAGCGCGGACAGAGGGGGCCGCGCACAAGGGCGCGACAGACGCCACGCGTGCCCCGCACAGGCTTCACGAGGGCCTCACACACGCTCGGCATGCCTGATACGGGTCTGACACGGTCGTCACGTTGCGGTGCGTTGACCGGTACGGACCGTCACGACGGCAACCCTGCCAAGCTCGCGGGCTCCGCATCGGGATTTTTTCGCAGAATACCGCCAATCCGTTCTGCGGTCCGCAAGTTATCCACAGGGCAGATGATTGTCGCACAACGGGTAATCACGGTTATGCACATTTCGGTCCGACGTCGTTGCCGGCGCGAAATCTCGTCGGTATCTTTCCCCGTATGACTATGTTGACAGGAAACGCACCGCCAGGATGCACACAGGCACACCGCCGACCGGAGGTATCCGAGCGGCGTCATCAATCATGTCCGGCGGCATCAGGGCACACCGGCGATTTCGAGGGGGATGCGCGATATCGTGTGGGCGGCGAGGGGATGCCGGAACGCCGTCGCGTGATTCAGCGCGGTCATCCAATCATCCGCACATGCCGCCTGCCTGGCCAGATGTGCATCACGCGCATGACCGATTATGGCGTGCTACACAATTTCGATGACATCAGCGCGTATCTGGGGGAACATTCCGATACTCCTGACGGCAGAGGGCTGATTTGCCGGCATGCATCGCCGATGAACGTGATCGCCTGTGCGTCGCTCGCCGCATGGATCTGGGTGGGAGGGGACTTTCCCTCGACCATCGACGTGGTGTCCGACGCGCATTACCGTTCGCCGGCGCACGGGCGCAGAATCCGGCCGTTCAACCGGCAGATCGATGGTCAGTACATCATCACGGTCGGGGGGATGAAAGTCACGTCGCCGGCGAGAACCGCGTGTGACCTCGCATTGGTGCAGATCGACGCGTCAGACGAACAGCTTGAGGTGGGAGGAACCATCCGATGCCTGATGAACCGCTACTCATTTGGCATGGCCGAATGCCTTGCCATCTTCAATACGGACAGCCGACACTGGCCGAATATCCGGCAAGCCCGCGAGCTGCTGACCGCCGCGGCGAGCACACCGAACGGCAGACAGGAGCCGACATGAGCATACGACGACGATTATCGGCGATATCCAAGCCGAACGGGATAGCTGAGGCGGCGGGAACGACGGGGCCGGCGCAACGGTTGCGACAACAACGATGGACGCCTGCGGGCTCTGCGGGACATCCGGGTGCGGGCCTGGATGCCGTGCCGATCGCCGCGCCGGATGTGCTGTCTCCCCCGCCTCCGCCGCTGGTGGTTACGCCTGCCATGGCTTGCGACCCCGATACCGATATGCCCACGCTGTGGCTGATTGCACGCGAGCACCCGCATCTGCGAAAATGGCTCATCGCCAATCCCAAGGCGGATGCCGCCCTGCTTGAATATGTGTCGCAGGCGGGCGGGCCCGGTGTCCGCGACGCGTTCGGCATCTTGTTCGGGGAGACCACGAGCGGGAAGGCCACGGGATGAACATGACCGCATGATGGACAAAACGTGAGACGGGCATGGTTGCTCAAGACGATCGGACGGGCAGACGGCCGATTGCCACAGAGACAGGGCGGACGGGAGCGAGCGGCAAAACAGCGCAATCAGTGAACGCGCGGATCAGGAACGCATCTCAAGCACGGCGGTATACACCTGCTTGCGATTGGCGAGTGAGCCGTCCGGCAGGGGGTGTTCCTGTACAACCTGCGCGATGGCGTCCTTGATGCGCAGTCCGTCTTCGCGCGCACGGTCTATTGACAGCACGGCCAGATCCTCCACGCTCAACGCGGAAGGCGCACTATCCCGCGCCTCGTCGTCGCTCGCGCCTTCAATGACCAGCACGATTTCGCCGCGCGGCGGATCGTCATCCACCGACTGCTTGATCTGCGCAATCGTGCCGCGTCTGATTTGCTCATAATCCTTGGTCAGCTCGCGGCACAACGCCATCCGGCGATCCGGCCCGAATTCCCCCAGCAGGTCAGGCATGGTCTCAGCAATGCGGTGCGGCGTCTCATAGAACACGATGGTGCGCTGCTCGGCACGCAGCGAACGCAGACGCTGCATACGTTCGGCATGCTTGCGCGGCACGAAACCCTCATAGCAGAACCGGTCTGTAGGCAACCCCGACAGCGCGAGCGCATCCAGCACGGCGCTCGGCCCGGGTGCGCATGTCACCGGCAGGCCACGCTCGATGGCTCGGCGCACAATCGCGAGGCCGGGATCGTTGATGGTGGGCATGCCGGCGTCCGAAACCACCAGCACCGTGGCACCCTCCTCAACACTGTCCAGCAGCCCGTCCGCCTTGTTGCGCTCATTGTGGTCATGGTAGGCGACGACTTTGCCGCTGACATGCACGCCGAGGCGGTTCGCCAAGTCGTACAGACGCCGGGTGTCTTCCGCGGCGACGATGTCCGCGCGCTCCAGCAGGGCCACCAGCCGCGCCGATGCGTCGCCCACATTGCCGATCGGCGTGGCTGCAAGTACCACCGTCCCGGCGGGCACTTCGACACGCACACCGGCGGATGTCTCCGTGCACATGTCGTTTTCCGCGTGTTGGGGTCTATCATGTAAGGACTGCGGCGCCGACTGGCGTCCTTCGATGTCACTGGTCATATATCCAGTATCCTCTACCTTTGGGAGTGATGGTGTTGAGTTCCGTGAATTCTGGGCGAACACGCCCGTCGGCGAGCGTCGGCGGAGCCCTGCTCCGCTTGCGTGCGCGGCTCGCTGCCGCACCCCGTCTGGTTTCCTGGCTGTTGACTGTGCTAGTGGCCTTCTTCGGCGGCCTGCTGAGGTTCATCCGGCTCGGCGAGCCACGCGCTGTGGTGTTTGACGAAACCTATTACGTCAAGGACGCGTGGACGATGCTGCTGACCGGCGAGCCGCGCAACTGGCCGGAGTTCTTGACACGCCGCGGGCTGGATTTCCCCGTCGATACCTTGTTCGCGCAAGGCGACACGAACCGGTGGCTGAGCAGCACCGAATACGTCGTACATCCGCCAGTCGGCAAATGGTGCATCGCACTCGGGCTGAAACTGTTCGGCGGCGCCGGCAACACCTTCGCGTGGCGTGCGAGCACGGCGATTGCGGGAACAATCGCGATCATCATCATGATCCGCGTGGCGTTGCGGCTCTTCAACAACATGTCGATCGCGCTGTCCGCGGGCCTGCTCATGTCCGTCGACGGCGTGGGCATCACACTCAGTCGCACCGGCCTGCTTGATATCTTCATCATGGTATTTGTGCTCGGCGCGTTTGATTTGCTACTGATGCACCGCGATTGGGCGCGGGTCAAGCTCCGGGCGCATTACGCGGTCGATGCCGCGCGTCGGGATGCGCACTGGGTCCCGGACACATCCCGTCGTGCACGCCGGGCGCAGCGCAAGGCAGCAGACGGCGATTCGAGTGTTGCCGGCGGCGGCGCCAACGATACGACCGGTACCGCCGGCGCCGCAGTATCGTCATCGGCCAACACGGCCGGACGCAACCAAAGCATGCTGCTTGACGCGCGTGGCCCGGTCATCGCGTTCTCCTGGTATCGTGCCGCCGCCGCGATTCTTATCGGTCTGGCGACCGGCGTCAAATGGTCCGGCATCTACTTCATGGCGGCGTTCTGCGTCATCAGCGTGATTTGGGACGCATGGGAACGCTACCGCGCAGGCTACCGCAGCTGGCTGTCCACCGGGCTGCTGTGCGACGCACCGCTGACCGCGCTGTATATGCTCCCGCTATGGGCGGGCACGTATCTGGCCGGATGGATCGGCTGGTTCATCCACCCGGATTCGTACATGCACGACTGGGCGCGCAACAACCCCGGCCAAGGCATCACCTGGCTGCCAGAGGGATTGCGGTCGTTCGTCGAATATCACGTGGAAATGTGGCAGTTCCACACCACGCTCGACACACCGCACGATTACAAGGCGAACCCGCTCACATGGCCGTTGCAGGTACGTCCGACCAGTTTCTACTGGCAGGAGCTTGACGGGCATCCGGGGCTGTGCTCATTGGCACCCCACTCCAAATGTGTGGCGGCCGTGACATCCCTGGGCAATCCGCTGATTTGGTGGCTTGGATCCCTGTGCGTGATCATCGGGATCATCATCGCCATCGTCAAGCACGGCGACTGGCGCATCTGGGCGGTGCTCGCCGGCTTCATCGGCGGGTGGCTGCCGTGGGCGCAATACCTGCACCGCACCACCTTCACGTTCTACTCGATTGTCATCTTGCCGTGGATTATTCTCGCGATCTGTTATGTCGGCGACCATGTGCGCCGACGGGTCAGCGCCGGAACATGGCGGATTACGCTGACGGCCACGCTGCTGCCGATCCTGCTGGTGTCGGTGTTCTTCTACCCGATCTGGACGGCGATGCCCGTTCCGTACGAGTTCTGGCTGAGCCACATGTGGTTCAAGTCATGGATCTGACGGGCTGGGCGCAGCCTGTCGGGACGGCGGGAACGCCGAAACGCTCGGAAACACTGGACGCTGGCTAGGCTGGGGCGTTCGGAAGCACCGGCCATCAGGGCGCGCCCATTTCTTCCCAAACTGGTTACGCTAACGAGAGTCCCAGCGTAACCAGTTTGGATGAAGCCAGCAATCGCACCACAACCAGATATCTCACCACACCAAGCCGTATCCGCGGCAACCAGCCCGTCATGCGACACCACGGTCACACCACAGCCGGATACCAATCGGCCGACCCGGAAAACCAGCCCTATCCCGCCGCCATGCAACCAGTCTGTCGCACAGCGGCCAGATACCGCCCACCCACAACGGGAAACCGTTCATATCTCGCCGCCATGTAATCAACCAATCACACCCCAGCCAGATACCAACCGACGGCTCACACCGGACGGGATTCGTAAATCATCTTGCGGTCGCCGAAATACAGCACATCCTTCCACGACGGATTGTCCGTCTTCCTGGCCTTCACCGGCTGTTTGACCGGCACAAAGAACCACCGCACCAAACCGACGACCATATCCTGGATGGAATGCCAAATGCCGATATACGACACCAACGCCCACAAGGTCACCACCGCGTTGAATCCGGCGAAAATCGCATTGCCCCAGTTGGCAGACAGGTAATCCGCATACAGTACAAAGCACGAGAACCCCACAATCGCCCACGGCATGGCGACATACAACGGCGGCGAGGCGGTGCGATTGCTGACCTTCGGCGTGCGCACGAATGGGATCTTGGTGTTGGTCATGCCCTGCTGGATCGATTTCAGCGTGCCCGCAAGATTCACGGTCAGCAGCACAATATTGAACCCGTAAATGCGGAAGATGTCAGTACGCTTGTATCCGTTGGATTTCAAGTCGTTCGCATACGCGATGAAATACGGCAGCGACGCGGCGACCACCCACGGGCTGAGCAGCCGCTGGTCGAACGGGTAGGCGAGCAGGAACAGCAACCCGAAACTCGACCATGCAATTGAGGCCATATAGTTGACCCGCAGACACCATTCGCCCAGTCGCACCGGATTGCCCTGCCGCCGCCGGGCGCGAACAATACGGAAGAACTTGCCGATAATCAGCAGGCCGCCGTTCGCCCAACGCCGGCGCTGAACCACCAGGGAGCCGAAATCCGGAGGCGTCGAGCTGTAGCTCAGCCGCTCCGGGTAGTTCACCAGATGCCAGCCGTAATAGCCGAGGTCCACGCTGGATTCGGTGTCCTCGATGACGGTCCTGTCCTGAATGTACGTGCGCACGGTCCGCGTGCCTTCCGTGGACACCACGCAGATGTCGTCGAGCGCGCGCTTGCGGATTACGGCGTTCGCCCCCACCCAGAAGGTGGCGTCGTAGTAGGTCATCCCCTGATGCAGCACATGCTGGATGTCGGTGGTAGCCGCGGCGATGCGCTCGATACGCGTCGGCGCCCCGCGGTACGAGGAGTACGGCGTCTGAATGACGGCGACATGCTCGTTGCCTGGCTGTTCGAGCTGATAGACGAGCCGGATGCAATAATCGCGCAGCAGCATGGAATCAGCGTCCAACGTGAGCACGTATTCGGAGTCACGCATCACGAAATCGGGCACTTCCCCAGGCCTGACGTCGCGCAGCACCACGCCGTCGGCGGTTTCCTCACGTTTGACGCGGTGACCCATCAGCCCGATGAACGAGTTGAGGTTCATCGCCTTGTTGCCTTCCTGCGACAGGGAGATGTACTGCTTGCGCTCGAACGACCAGCCTTTGACAGTGAAGATCCATACGAGCCGGTTGTACAGCTGCACGATACGCTCGGCGGGGACCGGGTCGTGCAGGTTCACCGCGTCGTTTAGCGCGTCCTCAGTCTGTCGCAGGTCGCGTGCCAGACCACGCAGCACCTGATCGCAGAAGAATTCATCGGTATGGTCCTCAATCGGCCAATAGTCGGCTTTCGCATCCAGCCAGCGCACAGCCGCACGGTAGTCGTCCGCGCATCTGGCGACGATGCTGCGCCGGGCGTGCACCTGCCCGGCGAGCGCCTTGGTGGCCAGATTGCGATGTTCGGTGAACCGTTTCGCGGGACGCGCGAGTTCGTCGAGAATACTGGGGACCAGTGAACGGCAGGCTTCGAGGATTTGTCTGGATTCGTCGTTCTTCGGATGCGGCGGATCGTCGATCAGCAGAACGACCGCAAGGTCTGGGAATTCCTGCAATGCCGCGGACCATATGGTTTTCGCGACGACTTTCGGCTGTTCCACGTATGAGGGGATCAGCACGGTAATGCCTTTGTCGTACCCATGCGCGTAATGCTCGTCAAGCACCGCGCGCGGCACCCGCTCATGGGTGAGGAACCTGCGCATCGCTCCCTGCCGGGTCACGAGATACACCATGGCGCTGAAAATCAGCGTGGTGACAATGACCAGATACAGCACGTCCTCGATAACGAACCGCAGGGTGATATCAGGATTGTTGACGAACATCGTCAAAATCATGGTGACCATGTACACGGTGTAGGAGATGACGGTGGCGCCCATCGCGACATATCCAAGGATGATTCGCATGCCGGATGGCTTCGCGTGCATGATGGCCAGCGGGCGCGTCGAAGTCTCTGCCCCCCATTGTCTGCCATGCCGTACGTTCTTGTGTTCCGCCGTTTTCCTCATACCTGCCATATCCCGTCTTCGCCATGCGAACGCATCCGATGCCCTGTGAAGCGCGCAATCCATACACGAATCACATCAACAAACCGCCTGCGTATCGTTCCACCTGAATGCGACGAATGCTTATCCAACGGTATCGCGAATACTGGTCACCAGAGGTGTCTCACCGGTCATTGCGGACGAATACTCCCACATTCCCGACACTTCTTGGCATAGTGTCAAACCCGTTCGCTGTACGATAGGGATATCGGCCCCCGTTGATGCCCCCATCAATACCCCCGATGGGATTGCCCATCCCGTCTGCAGGCATCATCCGCCGGGTTGCAGGACAACGAAAGGAACGCCCTATGAGCGCACGGAAACCCCTGTTCCCCGGGCGTCGTTTCTCGTTCCTGAGACTAGGCATCGCCCTCATCTCCGCCGCCCTGATTGTGACCGGCGTGTGGGGGTGGCTGACATACACACAGACGGCATCGAAAAAGCTGCCTGCGCCATGGTTCGGCGGATACGCCGACGTGACCTCTACACCCAGCTACACTTTCGAATCCGATGTCGGTTCAGCATACAACAACGTGATTCTCAGCTTCATCACGGCCCCAGACGGTTGCACGCCGACATGGGGCGGATATTACTCGCTGAACGAGGCGTCATCCCAGCTTGACATCGACAGCCGCATCGCCCACACATTCCGCGCCAATCGCACGGTCACCATCAGTTTCGGGGGCCAGCAAGGCACCGAGCTCGCCGAACAATGTACTACGGTGAGCTCGTTGAAAAAGGCATATCAGACGGTCATCTCCCGGTATCATGTCACTTCGGTCGACTTCGATATTGAAAACGACAATCTTGATGGCTACAGCGAATCCGCGGTCAGACGCGCACAAGCCGTCGCCGAGATACAAGATGAAATGGAGTCGCGCGGGCAACCGCTGACCGTCTCCCTCACCCTGCCCGCAAGCACGTCGGGCCTGACGTCCGACGGCCTCGACACCGTATCCTCCTTCATCGACGCAGGAGTGAACCTGTCGACATTGAATCTGATGACCATGGACTTCAATATTCCGTCCAATGTCACGGCACAGTCCGAGCTCATCAAGAAAGCGCTGAATGCCGGGCACAAACAGTACAAACAACTGCTCTACAGCAAGCGGAAGCTGTTCAGCGACTCGCAAATCTGGGAGATGATGGGCGCGACCGTCTTGATTGGACAGAACGACACCGACAACGAATATCTCACGCTTGACGACGCCCAAAGAGTCAACACATTCGCCATGCAGACGAATCTGGGTCATCTGGCCATGTGGTCACTCAACCGCGACCAGCAGTGCGGGGAGAATTCCGTCACACAGACCATCCAGACCGGATGCAGCGGCATGAAGCAGACCGCGGGCGAGTTCGCCACCCTGCTCAGCTCGGGCTTCAAGGGCACCCCCGGCACCATAGTTGATATGGATTCCGCGACCTGGTCCACGCCCAGCGGCAAATACGAGCAGTGGAACGTCACCACCGAATACACCGAGGGTGACAAGGTGGTCTGGAAACACAACTTGTATGAGGCGTTGTCAGACAACACCGGCGAGCAGCCTGACAGCACCGCGTCCGGCGCGGATTCCCCGTGGCGACTGATCGGGCCGGCATGATGACACCAGCAACGACGACAGCAGCAACAACGGTCGCAACAGCGGCAGCGACGGCAGAAGCGGTGCATCCCGATAGAGCACATCGTCAGCAACAGCAACAGCACATCGATACATCGACCAAGAGAAGCTGAAGGAACAGGTACCATGACAGCACAACAGCAGGGCGTCATCACGACAAGCCCGGACGACACGCGCAGGCCGCGCCGCACCAGAACCACCATCCTCGCCGTGATGTGCCTGGTCATTTTGGTCGCGTTGTTCATCGGATATTTGCCGGGGCTCCAATACGCCATTCACTGGACTTCCACCGACGTGGTGCTCGCGGGGATCAGCTTCCTGATTTGCATGGCATACAGCACCGAGCTCAGTTCAGTGCCCGTAGCCAGCCGCCACACCGCGATTCCGCTGTTGACCATCATGCTGCTCATCACCGGTGGGTTCGATCACCTGTTCAGTCTGCTGATTGTCATTACGCTGATTTGCACCACGATTCCGGCACGCAGCCTGAGCATCGGCGCCATTCGCGCATGCACCGCGCTGGTGCCGATACCTGTGGTACGACTGGTGCTCGGTGAATTACCAGCACATTTGCGCGAAATCTTCATCTCGTCGGTGCCAAGAGCGGAAGCGTTGAACTACATTCAATCCGACTGGGTTTTCCCGCTCATCGTCATCACAGCGCTGCTGCCTGCAGTGCGGTTGTTGTGCGATATCGTCGTGTATCTCATTAGCGGCGTTCCGGTAGCCAAATCGCTCAGTGAATATTCCATCACCCGCATCACCGCATTGTCGTTGGCCGATCTCGCCGCCATTGTGCTGACAATCCTGCTGCCTGCCGTATTCCAGTATTCGGAAGTGCAGATAATCGATTCGCCCTTGCGCTCGACATTCTCCATCTTGCTGGATATCTATGCGCTGCTGCTGATGAGCTTCTACATGCTGCGACGCATGATGCGCGCGGAGAATTCGCTGCGCTGCCTGCTCAACATCAGCGACGCCCTGCCTCTGCCGAACGCCCGACCGGAACACGAAGTGGCGGAGATCATCACCGGATCCCTGCCGAACATCCGCTGCATCATGATGACGGACGACGAGATGCACCACCGGCGATTCCACTCGTACCGCCACTCCCAGCGCATCAAGGAACAGGGCAGCCAGTACTCCATCGTGTTCGAGCGCAGCATGCTAAACCGCCCATTCCTGCCTGCGGACGAGGAAGTGCTCGCCGCGGCCACGTCAATCCTCAATGAGGAACTACGTGTCAACCGCGAAGTGAGCACGCTACGCTCGGAATCCGAGACGGACCCGCTGACCGGCGCATACACGTATCCCGCGTTCATCGCGACCCTGAAGAGCCTGCAAACCGAAAACGCGAGCAACAAGGTCGCGGTGATTTACCTGAACATCGACCAGTTCAGGCGCATCAACGAACGCTACAGCCGGCTCGTGGGCAATCTGGTGCTGCGGACCACCGCGGACCGAATCCGCGAAATCCTGCCGGAAGACGCGTTCCTGTCGCGTATCAGCGGTTCGGAATTCGCCACCGTGCTCACCGAATCCGCCAGCGAAGACGATGTCGAGAACCTCGCCGACCGCTTGCGCGACAACACTTCCCTGCCCATTCAGACCGGCAACGGCACGATTTCGATCGCCACGACCACATCGCTGTCCTTCGCCTCGTCGGGGGAAGGCGCGACACGGCTGCTGATTGACGCCGGCCTCCATGAGCTCGCTCCGGCCATGGCAGAGCAGAACCAGGAACAGTCAGCGAAAGATCATCTGGAGATGTCCGACGCGCTGCGCGACGCCATTGAGAAGAAGCATCTGGCGCTGCTCTACCAGCCGATATTCTTGCTGCAGCAGCATCGTATCGGCGCGCTGGAGATGTTCCCGCTCATCACTGACAGTCGTAATCATCGTCTCGATTTCGATTTTGTCCTCTCCGAAGCGCAGCGGCTCGGCCTGGGATGCGAACTGTCAATGGGTATTCTTGACCGCGGTGTCAAGGATCTGCTGGAATTCCGCAAAATCGCGCCGGATCTGAACAACATCTGCTTGACGCTCAACGGCAGCGAACTCGGCAACTCCCAGTTCTACGAGCATCTCGAATCCTTGCGCGAGCGCCACCCTGATATCTCGGTCTGCCTGCAATTCGGCCAAGCCGCGTTGAACACGGCGAGAATCCAGTTCGACGATGAGCTTGAGGACCTCACCTCCATGCCCAACGTGTACATCGCCATCACCCAAGCGGGCACCACGTACTCCGAGGTTTCAGCGCTGGGGAACATCCCGCTCGACATCATCAAACTCGACCCGAGCATCGTCAACGGGTGCAGCAATCCGCTCGCCGTGAACGTCATGAAGCGTACGGTCCAGTTCGCACACCGTGACGGCATCCATCTCGTGTTCGACGGCATTGACACCGTTGAACAGACCCGGCTGCTCCACGAAGTCGGCGGCACAGAGGCCCAAGGCACGATATATGCGAGCATGATGACTGCCTCAGAGATGCGTATGCGGCTTGAGACCATGGGGATTGATATGGGTTCTGCGGAATCTGGAGAAGTCGACGTACCGTCCGGCATTTCCGACGTACCCGGTGCAGCCGGTGTCGCGGGCGTTTCCGCTGCGGCCGATGCATCCGGC
This sequence comes from Bifidobacterium thermophilum, assembly GCF_002846655.1. Lineage (NCBI taxonomy): Bacteria > Bacillati > Actinomycetota > Actinomycetes > Bifidobacteriales > Bifidobacteriaceae > Bifidobacterium > Bifidobacterium thermophilum. The sequence goes on from NZ_PCGX01000011.1 coordinate 80,415, forward strand.
TCGACTGCGGCTGATGCATCGCCGGCAGCCGTCAATCGTCCGGGTGAGAAAAACGACGGGAACGACATCACCAAACCCTCATACGATTTGTAACCCCAGCAACACCAAGGGTTTACCCGCAATTTCAATACGATAATCGTGTGAAACTGCGGGGTGTCGCGGCCGCGAAGCCCCCTGCGCGCGATAGTCTTGAACGGCAGTCATGCAATCGACAGACATACCCGAACGACGGATGGGTACTGCCGTCGAGTATATGGCACCAACATCCGGCAAGGACATTCGACAAGGATATTATGGGGTTCATTGATTTTCTGATCCGGCTGCTCAAGGATCCGCGCGCGGCCATCGCATCCTGGATCGCCATGGGCGTCGCGCCCACGTTGGGGTTCATCTTCCTGATTGTGTTCATCGAGACGGGCGTGGTGTTCTTCCCGTTCCTGCCCGGTGATTCGCTGCTGTTCGCCGCCGGGTGCTTCGCCGCCGCAGATGCGACGACAGGCAAGGCCGCGCTCCCGCTCAATATGCTGCTGCCCGTCGTGTGGGCCGCGCCGGTCATTGGCGACCAGTGCAATTACTTCATCGGTCATTTCTTTGGTCGGCGGATCATCGAATCCGGTAAAGTCAAGGCGATGACGCCGGAACGCCTCGCACGCACCGAAGGCATGATCGACAAGTGGGGTCCGCTCGCTGTGTTCCTGGGGCGTTTCTTCCCGTTCATCCGCACGTTCATGCCGTTCATTTCCGGTATTTCCGGCATGAAATGGCGTCGTTTCACCCCGTTCTCCGTGCTGGGCGGCCTGACCTGGTCGACCCTGTTCACGCTGCTCGGGTATTTCTTCGGCGGGATTCCGTTCGTGCAGAACAATTTTGAGCTGGTGATCGTCGCGATTCTGCTGATTTCGCTGACGCCAACCTTCGTCGGGCTGATCAAGGCGAAGACCGGCAAGCGGCGCGGACGCGGGCGCGATGCGGAACCGGCCAGGCATGCGGCCGCTGACGCCGGTATCGGTGCCGCCGCCGGTGCCGGTGCCGAGATGCTTTCCAATGACTTGTCAGGGGCAGACGTGCTGAGCGCGGAAACCATCGCCGCTGCAACCGTCAAGGACGCCGTCGACCTGACCGAGGTGACGCCGCAGGACTGAGGCAGGACTGACGCAGGCGGGCTCATCGTCATCGTTGACGCGATGGCAACTTTGCGCATGACGGCTGTTGTGTTGCGGCTGGCTGCCGGTAACCCGAGCGCAACCAGGCGCAACACGCCTATGACACCGTACCGGATTGCACTTGGCGGCATCTTGTACTAGACTTTGGTGAGTTGTCTCGATGAGCAATCACCGGACACGGGGCTGTAGCTCAGTTGGTAGAGCGCTTCGTTCGCATCGAAGAGGTCGTGGTTTCGATTACCATCAGCTCCACGAAGAACCCTTCTGCATTCCACCGCAGGAGGGTTTTTCTTTACCATGCGAGGTGATGGCGGGGTTCTGGGGTAGGGTTAAATGACAAAATGTGTGTTTTATTCCGGCGTGTTGAGGTAGCGTCATTGGCGCATCCTGCTCGGTGGGTCCTGGCATCAAGCCCCAATCCGTGCGAATGTCGGTGTCATATCCTTTCTACTGGTTGCTATTTGGAGGGTGTCTGGGATGATGTCCTTTCGCCTGTCATCTGAAGCCGCTGAATCAGGTTTTCCGGAAAAGTCAAGTGGGGATGCCGATAATGCCCCGGATCCAGAATCACCACGCGACACGCCTTGCGGCAGGAGGGATAAGTGGCAAAATAAAACACACATTTCGTCATTTAACCCGATTACCACACGACACACCTACTCACACAAGGATTCAGATGCATCATGAGCACCACGTTTTCCCATGCACGCGGTTCCATGTCTGAGGACAGATCACAAGTAATACCACGAAATGTTCCCTGCTGTCACGCAGTTGCCCTGCAAATCCGCACGATGGTGTTAGCTGTAACACCCACCAAAATATTGAAGTTCGATTTATAATCTGTTGCACAACCTAACTATGCGTATTGAATACAAGGAGTTACAAGCATGTGGAACTATGCACAGCTTTCACAAATTGCCAAAAAATGCGGAGGCCCTGTGGGGTTAGTAGCAGCTATCGCGACATCTTGTCTTGCGTGTGGAATAGTGATTGGGACCGCTGGTACACAACTTGTTCAAAAGGTAAAAAAAGAAAACACTATCAAACAAGAAGCATCGGAAAAAGACTCCGAAGAATAACGCGGAAACTTCTTTACGAAGAAGAGAGAAACGTGAACGATGTCGGCTGCGATTGGTATTGCGATAACTGCGATATAGAGCTAAATTCTCAATCCGGTTTCACCGTTGAAAATGGAAGCTGGAGATGTGAAATATGCGGTTATGTCAACGATGTCTCCGCTGATAACATCGTTAGCTCCGAAGAAGCAGATTCTAGGTGCGATTCATCTGGGCAACACCGCATATATGTGGATGGCTGGAGAATCAATCACGATACAACAGGAGCGTTGGGCGACATTGTTTTCACATGTCCGTATTGCCGTTCAACGACTCCTAATATGCTCTTTGTCTCGACACCAAAATCAGAGCTCCTAGAATCCGGCTTTGAAACAGACCAATGCTGTAATCAATGCGGTCGAAATGTCATTGTGGTCTGTACTTCTAGCAATTTTCTCGGTGATTACTTCCAATTATAAATAAATCTTTAATACACATACTTAAAAGTTATTGTTATTTACGTTGGTTTTGCCATTTCTTTCGCGATTACCATCAGCTCCACGAAGAACCCTTCTGCATTCCACCGCAGGAGGGTTTTTCTTTACCATGAGAGGTGATGGCGGGGTTCTGGGGTAACCGTCGAAGTTATGGGTTTCAGGGTTACGGCCCAAGGTATGTCCGACGACGGCATCCACCAGCGTGTTTGTCCGTACCCTCCACCGACGCTCAACGGCATCCCAGCGTCGGCACAACCTTCTACCGACGCTGAGTGTGCTGTGAGCGTCGGCAGAAGCAGGAACTGAAGAGCAATCACGACGTCTCATGATCGATGTTCTCGACGCGTTGACGATTGCCCGACTATTCTGGCAGGGCGATCCGCATGATGCCATCATGCGCCGGAATCTTAATATCTCCCGTGACAGCTCCAATCTGGAGAGTTGTTCAGAAAAAAGTCCGAAAATCTCTGCGTTGAGCGAGATACGGCGAGTTTTTCAGATTTCGCGGTTGCCGCCGAGCAGTGCTGATTACTCAGAATCGTTGATATTCCAAGCTTTTGCGAACCGGCAAACAGGAGCCAACCTGCTTCGAAATCTCAATTTCTCTTGGGATCCGCCCTCGAGGGTGAGATTTTCAGACTTTTCTCTAAAAAACTCAACGAGAACGGCGCATCGCTCGAGATTTTCAGTATTCACAGGCACGCGAGCCGACGACGTAACATCATCCACCGCCCCGACACCAGCCACCACGGTCAAGTAGCCCGATAGCGCCGCCACGGCCGCAACTGCACAAACCAGTTACGCCAAGCAGCCAGTCAGCGTCAACAGTTTGCACGACCCCACAAACCAGCTACGCAGAATGCCCGGTTAGCGTAACCAGTTTGTATCACCACACAAACCAGCTACGCCAAGCAGTCAGTTTGCGTAGACAGTTTGTGGAGGGAGGGCGTTGACTCTTTGGGTCGATTGATCGATTAGCCGATTGATTGATCAACCAATCGTGGCCGCCCGTCAGTCGTCGTGGGAGAGGACGTCGATGTCGCGCACGCCGTCGACTTGCGCGATATCGCCGATGCAGTCGTGCAAATCACTCTTGTTGCCGGCAAGCCGCAGTTCGACCGCAGCGCCCTGCCATGAATCCCCGTCGACATCGTGCGTGGAGACGACCTGCGTCTCGAACCCATGCCGCGCGGCAATCAACAGGGCTTGACGCAACGCACCTTTGCCGTCCTGGTAGGTGACCCGAATCACGTAGTCGCGGTCGCGCTTAAGCGCCCAGACCACAAAAGGCGCAATCGCCAGCACCACCACGAAATACAGTCCCGTAATCAGTAACGCCAGCGGGAACATCCCTGCCCCGCACGCCATACCCACGGCCGCCGCAATCCAAATCGCGCATGCGGTCGTCAACCCGCGAATCGTATCGTGGTTGAAGAAAATCACGCCCGCACCGAGGAATCCGATACCCGTCACCACCTGAGCGGCGATACGCGAAGCATCCCAAGTGACAGAAGCCCCGACGACCGCCGGCACACCCTCAATCGACACCATGGTGAACAGGCAGCTGCCCAGACCGACCAGAATATGCGTGCGGATTCCCGCGTCCTTGCGCCGCGCCTCGCGCTCGAAACCGATGAGACCACACAACACCAGCGCCGCCACGACGGCGACGACATCCATCCACGACAACGGTACCACTCGCATATGGTCACCTCCGCGTTACTCGACAGCAAACCTCCTGATTCCAAGCCTAGCGCGGATTCGAAGCTGCCCCGGCTGCCCCGGACATTCCAGCCGCTCCGGACGCTCCAGTCACACGCTCCCGCACGAACCGTTCGAACGTTTCGGTAGTGACTCCCTGATAGCCGCGTATCGACGCATACTGCGGTCCGTTGGATGTATCCGCCCGCATATATCCAGTCTGGGCGATGGTAGTCGCCCCGGATGCGGCGGCCGAACGCAGACCGCTCATCGAATCTTCGACGGCAACGCAGTACGGCATCATATCCGCCTCGATGTCAAGCAGCTTCCCTGCCGCAAGGTAAGGCGCCGGATCTGGCTTCTTCGCGACATCATCATCCCCGCAGATATAGCCGGCGAACACGCCCTCCGGCGCTTGGGCGACCAGGTTTTGTGCAAGATTGCGCGGCGATGTGGTCACCAGCACCGAGGGGATTCGCGCGTCAGCCAGCGAGCGCAGCACATCCAACACGCCCGGAATCCAAGGCATGCGCAGGCGCTCCTGCTGGGCAACATAATCAACCATACCTTTGGAGATTTCCTCAACCGTCAGCGCCGTCCCGCGTTCAATCATCTGCCGGGCGACTTGGGGCACGGGGGTTCCGGAGCCCTGCCAAGCGAGATCCTCGTCCCAGTACCCGCCGTACGCGGCCGCGAGACGCAGCTCGGATTCATGCCAGTACGGTTCTGAGTCGATAAGCGTGCCGTCCATATCCCAGAACACTGCTTTCAACATGGTCTGCCTCACTTGTGGAAAGTCATGCGGATGCGCGGCCGCCTGCGGGACATTGCCCGGGCAACCCACCGTCGCCATCTTCTCATATGGCACGTAGAAGCTGGTCGGTTAAGCAGTCAGGGCGTGCAGGAGCCACCGGCGGACAGCAGCCTCACACAAAGCCTTGCAGACGTAATTCTTCCGGGAGAACTGACGGATTTTCCCAATCCCCGCACAAAATCCCACATCGAGCGCGGGAGATTGCAGGGAATCGGCCATCCAGCGGACAAACTCCCAACAAGAACGTTAGAAATCCGCGATTCAAGAAAAACACCCCAGAAGTCCAAAACGGGAGAGCACCGCCCAATCAGCCCATCCGCGACAAACCCCCACACGAATCCGGGACATCACCGCACACCATCCCATGGCTGCACAAACTCCCACGCCAAACCGGGACATCACCGCACACCAGCCCATCTCAAGACAATCTCCCGAAACCACCCGGGATTCGCGCCGACCACAAACGCCCCTACACGCCCGATGCCTCTGCGCCCCGCCCAGACACAACAAAAAACCGCACACCCAAGTGGGCATGCGGTAGATGCACGATTGAATTGCCGGGGCCGTCACCGGCATTCGACGCGTAAGCGGCACGCGGGATCTCCCCCGCGGCACGGCCATGGGCACGGGTTTACCGGTACCCCCAGATGACCATGGATCGCGATGCGGAGCGTTGCGCATCCGTCCCGCTTGACGGCAATGCACGGGTGTCCTCGTGAATATCGCGCCGCCACATACGGGCACGTCGTGAACGCTTCACTTGCATGATGCCACCATCCGCGTCAGCTGCGAAGATACTGGAATCCTTCGGCTCACGCAACCGTTTGTTCTGTCGGCGCAATTGGCGGTTTTCCTCTTCAAGCTCCAGAATCCGCGCGACACCGGCCAGATTGACACCTTCATCCTGGCTGAGCCGCTGCGCCTGAACCAGCCGGTGGATGTCGCGCAACGAGTACCGGCGGGCGCCGCCTTCCGTACGTTGCGGCGTGACCAACCCCAGCCGATCGTACTGCCGGAGCGTCTGCGGGTGCATGTCCGCGAGCTGCGCGGTATGCCCGACGGTGAACAGCGGCATGTCGATATCGAAACCCACATCGTCCGCGCCATCGAGGTCGGCACGGCCTTCGACCAGCGCTATCGCGCACATGTCATACAACGCGCGCATCTGTGGTGTCACCCGTGCCATGATTCCTCTCTTCATCACGAGTCGGTATGTGCCGCACGTATCGCCACGCATCGGCACATATCAATGTCAACGTCTCAGCGTCCTTCGGCGAGTTTGTCCACGAAATCGCCGGTCGCGGAGTCGAATTCCTTCGCTGCGTGTTTGATGCCCAGACCCGGCTTCGACGGCACCTGAATCTGCACGCGGGCGACCAAATCGCCGTCATGCCCGGGAACGCCATGTCCACTAAGCCTGATTTCCGTGCCGCTCGAGGAACCGGCAGGCACCTTGAACGTCACGTCATTGCCGTCAATATCCGTCGCGCTGATTTTGCCGCCGCACACCGCCTGGCCGACGCTGATCGGCAGGTCCATGACGATGTCGTGGCCACGCAGCGAGAACTTCGGATCCGCCTTGACATGGACGGTGAGGTACATGTCGCCCGGCTTGCCGCCGTACAGTCCCGGCTTGCCTTTGCCGGGGATACGGATCTTCTGCCCATCTTCGACGCCCGCCGGCACATGGGTCTTGAACTGCTTGCCGTCCACGCGCAAGGAGACCGTGGCGCCTTTGACCGCTTGACGGAAGGTCAGGGTGATCTTCGACTTGCGGTCGGCACCCTGCTGCGGGCGAGGCGTCTCCTGGTATTCGCTGCGTGCCCCGCCGAACGGCGAACCTGCGCCGGCACCTGCACCGCCGCCGAACATCGAGAAAATATCGTCCATATTCGGCTGGCCGCCCCCGGATGTCGAGAACCGGATGCGCGTGCCTCCGTTGCCGGAACCACCTCCGAACATTGACCCGAAGATGTCGGAGAATCCGGACGCGTCGAATCCGCCTTGCCCGGAGCCGCCGGCGAACCTCGCGCCACCCATGCCGAACTGCCTGATCGCGTCATACTTCTGACGCTGATCCTTGTTGCTCAGTACGTCGTACGCCTCGGAGATGTCCTTGAACTTCTCCTCCGCTTCCTTGGTCTTGTTCAGATCAGGATGATATTTGCGCGCCAGCTTGCGGTACGCCTTCGTGATATCGGCTTCGCTGGCGTCCTTGGAGACACCGAGGACTTTGTAGAAATCCTTGCTCAGCCATTCATTCTCAGCCATCTATGCCTCCAATCCCATAGATTTGCGCGGTACGTGATTGCGTTTCCGCTCCTGTTGTTCCACACGTGTAGTGTTTGCTTGTTTGATGCCGGGCCGCGCCAATCCGTTGAGCTGGATTGGCGCGGCCCGGCGAACGTATATCCGGCCGTCGGCCGCATCTGTCAGGAAGCGTATGACGCCACCCGCGGGATGCACGGCGACCGGCATGGCGGGAGTATGGTTCCCGCCACTTCGGTCAGTTCTGAGGCATGGACACCACGACGCGGGCTGCCCTCACGACGCGATCGCCGATTCGGTACCCCGCCTCGACGACGGTGTCTACTGTCTCTTTCTTGGCTTCGGGATCCGGCTTCTGCAGGACCGCCTCATGCTTGGTCGGATCGAAATCCTCGCCTTTCTCGCCGAATTTCTCGACGCCGAATTTGGCGAAGGTCTTGTCGATCTTGGTGGCGACGGCCTTGAACGAATCATCCATCTGCCCGTGTTCACGGATCCGGTCGATATCGTCCAACGCCGGCAGCAGCGAGGTGAGCACGTCCACAATGCCGTATTGGCGGCTTTGTTCGCGCTCCTTGTTCATGCGGTTGCGGTAGTTGATGAACTCCGCCCGCTCACGCTGCAACGCCTCCAAGTACTCGGCGGCTTCCTTCTTCGCCTGGCCCAGAGGGGTCAGGGAGCCGTCCTTATCATGGTCGGCGTCACCGTCCTTGCCGTTGTCGGCAGCACCGGCGGAAGCATGCTGCGCGTCATCTTGCGCATGTTGTGCGGCGGATTGCGCGGCTTGCCTCTTATCGTCTCCAGCTGCGGCAGACTCGGCGTCTGGCGACGCTGCGCTGCCCGCCTTGGCGGTGTCCGATGCCTGCTCGTGCGGCTGATCGGCGGCGCTGCCGGCACCTGCGGACTGTCCGCCCGCGGATGCCGACGCGTTCTGCTCATGCGATCCTCCGGCCTGGCCGGACGCGCCCTCGCCGTTGAGCGAGTCGACATCCGGCAGGTCCTTGAGGTAATCGTCCTTGTTGAAGTCGGACATTACTTGTTGTCCTTCTTGTCGTCGTCATCGTCCACGACTTCGGCGTCAACCACGTCGTCGTCAGAGGACGAGGCCGCACCGGAAGCCTGGCCTGCGGCACCAGCGGCACCAGCACCAGCGGCACCTTCAGCGCCCTGCTGGGCGTACAGTGCCTGGCCGATCTTCTGTGCAGAGGTCATCAGCTCGCTCTGGGCGGTCTTGACCTTCTCGATGTCGTCGCCCTTCAGGGCTTCCTTGAGGGCGTTGACCTTCTCGGTGACTTCCTTGACCACATCGTCGGACAGCTTGGCCTTGTTGTCGTTGACGAGCTTCTCGGTGGAGTAGGCGAAGGATTCGGCCTGATTACGGGTCTCGGCCTCTTCCTTGCGCTTCTTGTCCTCGGCCTCGTGAGCCTGCGCTTCCTTGACCATGCGGTCGATCTCGTCCTTCGGCAGGGCGGAGCCGCCGGTGATGGTCATGGACTGCTCCTTGCCGGTGCCCTTGTCCTTGGCGGACACGTGCACGATGCCGTTGGCGTCGATATCGAAGGTGACCTCGATCTGCGGGACGCCACGCGGGGCCGGAGCGATGCCGGTCAGCTCGAAGGTGCCCAGCGGCTTGTTGTCACGGGCGAATTCACGCTCACCCTGATAGACCTGGATGAGCACGCTCGGCTGGTTGTCCTCAGCGGTGGAGAAGATCTCGGAGCGCTTGGTCGGGATGGCGGTGTTGCGGTCGATGAGCTTGGTCATGATGCCGCCCTTGGTCTCGATGCCGAGGCTCAGCGGGGTCACATCGATGAGCAGGACGTCCTTGCGGTCGCCCTTGATGACGCCGGACTGCACAGCAGCGCCGACGGCGACAACCTCATCCGGGTTGACGGACTGGTTCGCTTCCTTGCCGCCGGTGAGTTCCTTGACGAGCTCCTTGACGGCCGGCATACGGGTGGAACCGCCGACGAGCACGACATGGTTGATGTCGCTCACGGAGATGCCCGCGTCGGACAGCACGTTGTTGAACGGCGTGCGGCAACGGTTAAGCAGGTCGGAGGTCATTTCCTCGAAGTGCGCACGGGTGAGCGTCTCGTCGAGGTGGACCGGAGTGCCGTCAGGCGTCATGGCCAGGTACTGCATGGAGATCTGCGTGCTGGTGGCGCTGGACAGTTCCTTCTTGGCCTGTTCGGCAGCTTCCTTGAGCCGCTGCAACGCGATCTTGTCCTTGCTCAGGTCAACGCCATACTTGTTCTTGACTTCGCCGACGAGCCAATCAATAATCTTCTGGTCCCAATCGTCGCCGCCGAGGTGGTTGTCGCCATTCGTGGCCTGCACCTGAATGGTGGAGAAGCCGTCGTCGTCCTTGCCGATTTCCAGCAGGGAGACATCGAAGGTGCCGCCGCCGAGGTCGAAGACCAGGATGCGTTCATCTTCCTTGCCCTTTTCGAGGCCGTAGGCCAGTGCCGCGGCGGTCGGCTCGTTGATGATACGCAGCACGTTGAGGCCTGCGATCTTGCCGGCGTCCTTGGTGGCCTGACGCTGGGCGTCGTTGAAGTACGCCGGGCAGGTGATGACGGCGTCGGTGACGGGCTCGCCGAGCTTCTGTTCGGCGTCCCTCTTGAGCTTCATTAGGATCTGCGCGGAAATCTCCTGCGGGGTCCACTTCTTGCCGTCGATCTCGACCGTCCAGTCAGTGCCCATATGGCGCTTGACGGAGCTGATGGTGCGATCGACATTGGTGACAGCCTGGCGCTTGGCGACTTCGCCGACCAGGATCTCACCGGACTTGCTGAAGGCGACCACCGACGGGGTGGTGCGAGCACCTTCCGCGTTCTCGATAACGGTGGGCTCACCGCCTTCCAGCGTTGCGATGCAGGAGTTTGTCGTACCCAAATCGATACCAACTGCGCGTCCCATATGTTCTCCTTTATTGTTGTTCTGTTGTCTACGTCTTCGCTCAATCGGCACCGCCCGGAGGCCGTGCCGTTGGATGCTTCCAAACTTGAGCCTACATTACTCAACTTTGAATGGTCAACTTTTATTCCCACATGTCGCGAAAATTTTTCCGGCCATGCAAGCGAGCCACGCCGATGCCGTCAGCAAGCCAAAACACGCATGCCTGAAACGGGCCAGACCAGCTCCCCCTAACAACAAACGCCGGCCGACCGCGAAACCGCGGATCTGCCGGCGTTGTCCGCCCCGAAGGACGTCACACATTAGGAATATGAGAAGAAGGATTTGGAGATTCCCCACGGAGCCCCGACAAGGGCATCCGGATGGTTTCGAGCCTGCCGCACTCGCCGAACCCGACCCGCGAGAGGCCAGTCCAGCCAATCAGCCGACCCGAATGCCCTCCGGCGCAGCGGCAGCAGCCGCAACACACCGAAGGACATGCGGGGACTCCCTATTCAGTTATCGCGGCATTCGCCGGAGCCCTTTGGCGGCACCACCGCTGACACCGCCGCGGGGCTTACTTCCGAGCGAACATGCCGCGGCGCCATGCGGCGAGCAAACCGCCGGCGACGGCGAGCGCAAGCGCCACCATCACCGTGCCGAGGATGCGGGTACCGGTTTGGCCGAGGGCGCCCACCAGGGCACCGACCAACCCAGCTTGCTGGGCCTTGTCGCCAGCCTTGTCGCCAGTCTTCGGCGCGACCACCACGTTGCTCGCACCGTTGCCGGTGAGGCCGAACTCAGTCGCGACTTTCGTGCCGGACTGTTTGCCGGTGACGGTCAGCGTGTAGGTCGATGTGCTCGGGTCGAAGCCCTTGACACCATTGAAGTCGATGGTCGTGGTCTCACCGGTGGCGACGCGCACGCCGGAGACCGGGGTGTCATCGTTCGACGAGGCGAGCACGGCACCGGTCTCCGTGTCTTGCAGCTGGTAGCCGAGCACTGCATCGCCGTTGAACCCGGTGACCTTGGCCACGCCGTCCTTGACGGAAACCTTGGCGTTGGAGGACAGCGCGTTGATTTCCTGGGTCGAGCTGGCCAATCCGAGCGTCTTGGCGATGGTGAAGAAGTTGTCGGTCTGGTCGGTCAAGCCGTTGACGCGCGATGCGCCGGGGCCGGAAGCCGCGATGCGCAGCTGGGTGCCGGTGTGGCTCATCGAACCACCCTTATCCATCGGCGAGGATGACGTCGCGTAGGCTACATACAGCGCAGAGCCGTCGGCGGAACGCAGCGGGGTGGTCAAGCCGTAGTATGTCGGCCAAGAGACGATTTGGCTCGTGTGCGCGTGGTCAGCGGTCACAATGATCAGCGTGTTGGACAGGTCGACCTTCTTCAGCGCCGCTGCGATGGCCTTGTCGAGGTCGTCGGTTTCACCGATTTGGCCGCAGGCGTTGGCGTTGTGGTCCTGCTTGTCAATGGAAGCGCCCTCGACCTGCAGGAAGTAGCCATTTTCCTTGCCGTTCTTGTTCGAAGACAGCAGGTCGATCGCCTTGTCGGTCATATCAGCCAGCGAAGCTCCCTTGTTGCCGAGCCATTCGGAGTTCTGGGTGCAGGTGACGAGGCTCTGATTGCCGTCCTTCTGTCCGGCGAGCGACATCTTGACCGCGGTATCGTAATCGTACGGCGTGGACTCGTTGTATTGGGTGGGCATATTCCCGGAGGAGAACAAGCCGAGCACTGGCGAATCCTGGTTCGCTTCCTTCAACGAGCTCAGTTGAGTCGGATCTTCGAAGTACTGGTATCCGCGGGTCTTCGCCTGTTCCTTCAGCGTCATGCCCTTGTACTCACCGGCCTGGGCGGTCTGGTTGAAGTACTTGTTGCCGCCGCCGAGCGTCACATCGGCACGCGTGTCGAGCAACTGCTCGGAGATGGAACCGATGCCGCCGTTCTGCTTGAGCTGGGCGACATCGCAGCGCTTGGCGGAATCGTCGGAGCTACCGTCGGTCTTGCCTTGCGGTCCGTAGCAGGAGCGTTGGGTGGAGTGGGATTCCATCACTGCCGGGGTGGCGTCCTGGATTTCCGCGGTGGTCACGTTGCCGGTCGCCAGCCCCTTGGCTTTGGCCAGCTCGATAAGGTTCATCTGCGGATTGAAGCTGTTGTCCACGGAAACCGCGTTGTTATAGGTCTTGGTACCGGTCGCCCATGCAGAACCGGAAGCGGCGGAATCCGTCACCGCCGTGATTTGCTGGCGACGGTCTCCCGAGCCATCGCCCGCAGCGTAGGTCGTGTATTGTCCGACGCCGGTTTCCTTTGCGCTGGTGGCACCGGCTTGACCAATTTTGTCGATGCCTTCAAGCGTGCCGCCGGGACCATACAGGTAGTCGCGGGCAACGGTGATTTCGGAGTCACCCATACCGTCGCCAATGAACAGGATTACATTCTTCGCCTTGCCGGTTGCCGGCGTGTTGGCGATGCGCTGAGCGCCGCCATGGCTGCTCAAGGTTGCAAGGCTCGGGGTTCCCGCGGCGAGCGCGCCGGGAGCCAGAGCCACGCAGACGGCGCCGGCCATAAGAGCCGAGACGCCCGCCATGATCTTTGATCGAATTGGTTGCTTCACTTCTTTTCCTTTCCTCGACGAAAACCGAGGCAGGCCCCTGTTCGTTCGCCTGCGAACCATGTGGTTGTTGAGTCGGTTTTCGTTCCGCTTGCACGCTATGACGGCAAAGCATCGGGCAACGTTCGCACAGTCGAAGGGCATCCCAACTCTTGGTGAATTCTCAGAGAATTCGTGCTTTCTCGCGATTTTTGAAAGATGGTGACGCAACCATCGGCGCCGAAAGCTGACAACGTTTGCAAATATTATGAAACAGCTGTACAATAGCGAGACGGAATCAGCGTTGAATCTTGATGGCACGAGCATGAAGCAAAGGGGCAGGAATGGCAAAAGCTGGCATTCGAGATGTCGCCAAAGTGGCGGGAGTATCCATCTCAACGGTTTCGCGCGCCTTCACGCGCCCAGAGCTGGTATCGGAGAGAACCCGACGGAAAGTGCTCAGTGCCGCGGACAAGCTGGACTTCAACATCTCCCGCTCCGCCACCGCTCTAAAAACCGGCCAGGCATACCGTGTCGCGCTCCTGATGAACGAGGAGATCACCAGCTGGTTCAACACCGAAGTCTTCGCCGGAATCAACGACATCCTTCACGATGCCGGATATGACATCTCCCTGTTCCAGCACATCGACACAGCCGAGAACCGCAAGGAGTTCTTCACCACTCTGCCGGTCCGTCGCAACGTCGACGCCGTATTCGTCAACTCGTTCTCCATCGACCCTTACGAGGTCGAACAGCTCAAACGCATCCACGTCCCGATCATCGGCATCAACACGCCGTCCACCTCGAATTTCGACGCCTCCGTCAGCATCAATGACGAAGAGGGCATGTTCATGGCTGCCCAGCATCTGATCAATCTCGGGCACCGTCACATCGTGTACACGTGCTCGGAACCTGCCGAAGGCATCACATCAAGCATCGACGACCGCGGGCGCGGATTCATACGCGCGTGCAAGGCCGCCGAGCACAATCACGACTTGCAATGGCAGGTATTGTCCGTCCCCCGCGGCCGTGAGTTCGCCGATTCCGCGCTCACGGCGCTGCTTGCGCTCGACGAATTCCCGGACGCCATCTGCTGCCAGATGGACATGATGGCCATTCCGCTGGTGCTCAAGCTCGAGCATTACGGCCACTTCACGCCGAAGGACTACTCAATCATCGGTTTCGACGACAGCCCGTACGCCGACACGATCAATCTGACCACCATGCGGCAAAATCCGCGCGATATGGGACGGAACGCCGCCATGAAGGCGCTCAAGCTCATCGCCGACGAACCGTTGGACAACCCGCACGAGACGATACAGCCCCAGTTGGTGCTGCGCGGGTCGGACGCCGTGTTCAAGAAGTAACGGCAGCGCAGCTCGGCGGTTCACACCACCGGCAGCTCACATCACCGGCAGCGCGCACAACAGCAGCGTCACCGGGTACAACGCGTAGAACACCCACTTCGTCCACGGATGGCCGTACCCCAGTTCGTCGCGCCGCGTGTGCAGCATCGCCACGCCGACCGCCGGCATGATGAAGAACACCGCCCCGAGCACGCCTGCGGTCATCATCATCGTGTTCTCGTGCGCGTCCAACGCGTAGAACACCAACGCCATGCCGATGAGCAGCACACCCATGTTGAACATGCCTTGACGCAGCCCGACATGCAGGAGCAGCGCCCAGGCGAGTCCTGCGGCGGCAATCAGCACGATGGCAGCCCATTTCGCCACACCTTGTAGGTTCTCGCGCGCCCAGTCAATCGCCGCAATCACGATCAGCGCAATCACCAGCGCGAACACCGGGTTCTGCGAGTTCATATCCCAGACTTTGCCGGATGTCGCCATATCGTATGGAACTTCGGAGATGATGGCGAGCGCCAGCAGACGTATCCCGTATTGCATGACGCTATGCGTGTGGCGGTACCCTTGCACCAGCAGCCACGCGTACAGGGGCACGGCGGTCCAGGAGACCACTTCGCAGATGACCAGAACCGTCATCGCGACCATGTCGTCTGATCCGGGCTGATACCCGAGCATGGACGGCAGAATGGTCGTGCCGATGGTGGCGAGAAGCACAAACAGCCACCCGACGGTTTTCACGCGGAATGTCGTCATTCCCCGCCGGCGGTTACGCCCTCCGCGCGCCGCCTGATTGTCCGCGTATTCGTCCGTCACGGTGTCTTCCATATCCGGTTTGCACCACCTATCCGTCAGTCGTGTCCATGACTCCGGCGGCGTGACCTGAATGCCACGGCCGCCGGCAACTGGGGGACATTATCCCATACAGTACTGGAGGCCGTCTGTAAATGCGGTGTTTTCACTCGCCGAGCACAAAAGCGGTCAGCGCGTCGTAATCGGCGCCGTTGAGGGAAAGCACCGCCTGTTCGCAGATTTCAGGATCGTCCTGCCGTGAAATTGCGGTGTGCAAGTAGACCCCGTCGATGCCGGCCGAGGCGGCACCCTGGATGTCACACCGCTCCTCGTTACCGACCATCAGCGCGCGATCAGGTGTCGTGTACTCGTATTCCAACGCGCGCAGGAAGAACTTCGGCGATGGCTTGCGCATGCCTTCCTCGCTGGAGATGACGATGCGGTCGAGGGCCTTGTTCAATCCGGTCGCCTCGATTTCAGGACGCGTGTAGCAGGCCTGCGCGTTGCTGGCGAGCACGGTGCGGATGCCGGCTTCGCGCAGTTTGCCGAGCATCTCGAGAGCGCCGGGGTACAGACCGAACTTGCTGGTGCTGGCCTTGCGGAACACCCACGCTGCCTTCGCCGCGAGCTGCGGCGAAGCCATCGAACCGCCGGCCGCATACAAGCGCTGGAAGACCGGCAACACGTCAGGCTCCACCCAATCGGGGTGTTCCGCGCCCTTGCGCGCTTCCTGTACATTGACCGCATTGAGCTGGTCGAAACTCGCCTTCAGATGGGCAGCGTCATCATAATGGGCGCCCGTGGCGTCGAGGAACTCCCACAACTCCTGCCACGGCTTCGTCGCCTGTTCGTCCGTGTGAATGTCGATCAATGTCCCGTACAGGTCGAATAGCACCACCTCGTATCGCATAGTCACGCTCCTCGCTCCTCCAAATCATGTGCTTTGCAGTACCCACCAGATGACGGACGTCATGACGGCCCGCTTCAATTCAACCGGTTTTCCTGCCATTGTACGCAAAACAATGATGCCATGACGCGCATATGAGCGGTTTTGTGGAATGACGGCGGGCGGATGCCCATTAGGTCTGAACGGCACCATGCACCAGACCACGCTGGAACACTGGCCGAACCGTGCGGCATACCGGCGGGACCTGCGCATCCGCCCGCAATCGGACGATCAAACGAACAAACGGCCAATAACGGCCGAACGGTCGCAAACAACCAGGCAACCGTCACACGTGCACAATCACGAAACTCTGCGGCCCCAAGGTCACTTCGCTGCCATGTGCCTGCGCATTGCCCAGGCACAGCAGCACGGTCGGGTCATTGGCCTTGTCGCCTTGCGCGGGGACGGTGATCGTTTCGGTATTCAGCCCCGGGTTCATCGCGACGACCAGACGCTCCGAGCCGTCTTCCGCCACCCGCGAGTACGCGAAGGACCGCCCCTGCTCGGGTTGGGCGAGCACGACGAGCGGCGCCTTGGCCCGCAACGCGCGGTGATCGGCACGCAACGACAGCAGAGCGCGCACCCATGCGAGCATGGAATCGGTCTCCCGCTCCTGTTCGGCCACGTTCGGCGCATCCTCAGCCGGGTCGACCGGCAGGTAGAGCGAATCCGAGTCCGCGCTGGAGAATCCCATGTTCTTCGACCTGTCCCACTGCATGGGCGTACGGCTGCCGGTGCGCGCGTACCCGCCTTCCTTGGTCGGCAGATCGCGGTAGCGCATGCCGATTTCGTCGCCGTAATAGATGAACGGCACGCCCGGCATGGTCAGGAACATACCGAACGCCACCTGCTGCTCACGTTTGGTCAGACGCGGCGCGAGACGCGGCGTGTCGTGGTTGCAGGTGATGAAGCAGAAATACCCTTTGCCGCGGATCGCCTGATACTGCGGGATGTACTGGCTGAGGAACTCCTGCACGCTTCCGCCGCCCTCGGCGCTGAAATAGCTGTGGTCGTCCGCGGTGTCGAGCGCATTATCCGTGTTCCGCGCGAGCAGGTTGTAGCCGTTCGGATTGCCGCCAAAACGCCAGTCGAGGTAGAAGTCCATATCGAAACCGGCTTCCAGGGCCTGTTCGGGCACGCCCCACTCGGAGACGAAAGCCGCCTGTGGGAATTCGGATTTGATGGTGCCGAGCATCTCCTGCCATGCCTTGATAGTCTCCGGCTTGTCCTCACCGTCGTTTTTGACCAGCGAGTTCGCCATATCGACGCGGAACCCGTCGCAGCCGAGCCCAAGCCAGAAGCGCATGACGTCCACCATCGCGTCCCTCGTAGCCTTCGCCGCGGCCGAATCGGTGGAGGACTGCCACCGCCGGTCACGCTTCGCAAAGCCGTAGTTCAGTGCAGGCTGGCATTTGAAGAAGTTCAGGATGTATGTGGCGTTGCGTTCGCTTTCCCCGCCGATGAACGGCATCGAGTAACCTTCGAACGCGCTGTCGGTCCAGATGTAGCGGTCGGAGTACTCGTTGCGTTCGGCGCGCTGGCTTTCTTTGAACCACGGATGTTCCTCGCTGGTGTGCCCGGGCACAAGGTCGAGCAGCACGTGGATGCCTCGCGCATGCGCCTGGCGGAACAGCTCGACCAGATCGTCGTTGGTACCGTAGCGCGGGGCAACCTTGCGGTAGTCGCGCACGTCATACCCGGCGTCCTTGAAAGGCGAGTCATAGCAGGGGTTGATCCATAACGCGTTGCACCCCAGCGAGGCGATGTAGTCGAGCTTGCCGGTGATGCCGGGAATGTCGCCGATGCCGTCGCCGTTCGTGTCGCAGAAACTCTGCGGGTAGATTTCGTAGAACACGGCCGTATCCAGCCATGCCGGCCGCGTGAATGTTGTCGTCATGTCGTTCCCTTCTTTCTGACTTCCGCCGTCCGGCCTGTCTGTCTTGCCGGCACAAGGGCGGATGCCGCGTATGCGACGCTGCGCACGCTTGGGGATGCGCCTTACCAGCACGCACCCGTCTGTGTCTGTTGCACCACTGTGTTCAGCAGTTCAGCAAACGCTAGCACACGAGATGCACTTCGACACTCGCAGACGGTGCAGACATCTCAGAAGGAGTCAAAACCGCATAATATCAACCCGTAACCGCTGTACCAAAATCATTTCGCCGGGTCACCACCGCAAAAAGACACGCGAAACCGTGAAATTTGCATCGTTTTTTGCGAACGTATGCAAATCCATGTATACTGTTGGTTGGTTCGGAGGTACGCAACAATCCGCCCACTTCAGTGAGCGGGCGTGCATCCGGTCAGATAGCCTGAAGGGGCAGGAGGCCGGGTGCGGACCGCTGCACTGAAAACACACTCGCTCCGCGAAAGCGGGGCGGAATTTTAGGAGGTCAAGGATGACATACATGAAGAAGATTCTGGGCGTCACCGCCGCTGTGGCGATGCTGCTCGGAGCGAGCGCCTGCGGTTCCAGCAATAACGGCGGCACCGCGGCGAAGAGCACCCAGGCAATCAAGCTGACCGTGTGGGGCCCGTCCGAGGATCAGGCGAAGTCTAGCTCCTGGCTGCCCACCATGGAAAAGCAGTTCGAGAAGGCTCACCCGGAGTACAAGATCACGTGGAAGAACGCAGTGGTCTCCGAAGGTGACGCAGGCACGACCGTCAAGCAGGATCCGTCCGCCGCAGCCGATGTCTACATGTTCTCGAACGATCAGCTCGGTACCCTGATCAACGCCCAGGCAATCGGCGAGGTTTCCGATGACGCCAAGGCACAGATCAAGAAGCAGGACGACGCGGCTGTCATCAAGTCCGTCACCGGCACCGATGGCAAGATCTACGGCGTTCCGTTCACCGGCAACACCTACTTCATGTACTACAACAAGTCCAAGTTCTCGTCTGACGACATCAAGTCCCTCGACACCATGCTCCAGAAGGGCAAGGTTTCCTTCAACCTTGGTAACTCTTGGTACCTGCCGGCCTTCTACACCGGCGCGGGCATGACCCTGTTCGGCAAGGACGCTTCCAACGCGAAGGACGGCATCAAGATGGATTCCGCCGCTGCGACCGACGTCACCAAGTACCTCGTTGACCTGGTCAAGAACCCGAACTTCGTCGTGGACAACGACGAGGGCGCTGGCCTCGCCGCCATGCAGAACGGCACCGTGGACGCCATCTTCTCCGGCACCTGGTCCGCTTCTGACGTGAAGAAGGCCCTCGGCGACAACTACGCCGCAGCCCAGCTGCCTTCCTTCACCACCTCCGGTGGCGAAACCTACCAGATGAAGGCGTTCTACGGCTCCAAGGCCATTGCCTACAACCCGAATTCCAAGGCTCCGCAGGCTGCCGCTGAGTTCGCCACCTACCTTGGCTCCACCGAGGCTCAGAAGGCCCACTACACCATGCGTCAGATCGTCCCGACCGACAAGTCCCTGGCTTCGACCTACAAGAACGATCCGGCTGCCGTGGCTCAGAACGACACCATCGCGAACACCTCGACCCTGCAGCCGACCATCGCCGCGATGGGCAACTTCTGGGATCCGTGCAAGACCTTCGGCACCGCCATCGTCAACGGCGATGTGAACGCTGGCAACGCTCAGGCGAAGGCTCAGGCTTGGCTCGACGGTTACAAGAACATCGCTTCCACCAGCAGCTCCAAGTGAGCAGGCTCGCGTAAGCAAATAATGTAACCGTGTCTGCAAGACGCCCCGCCCCCGGCTTTGCGGGGCGGGGCGTCTTGCATATAACCATCAAACAATCGAAAGGTCGTCCGCATGACAACTGCGACAGCCGCGGCAGGACGCAGAGTGCGCAAGCGCAAGCGCAGCAACTCTGATGGTCTTCAGCCGTCACCATACAGATTCTCCCAGGCGTGGAAGAACGGGGATGTCCTGACACGCCTCTCACTCTTCATCTTCGGCCTCGGCGACCTTGCCCGCAAGCAGATCGTCAAGGGCCTGGCGTTCCTTGCCAGTGAAGTGCTCATCATCTTGTACCTGATCGACAAAGGCGGCACCTATCTGGGCAAGCTCACAACACTGGGCACCGCCAAGCAGACCAAGGTCAAGGTCAACGGCTTCTGGGTCTACCAGGCCGGCGACAACTCGGTCATCATCCTGCTGTACGGCGTCATGAGCGTGTTCGTGCTGCTTCTGCTCATCCTGCTTGCCTCCCTGTCCCTGCGCAGCGCGTACAAGGCACAGGTCGCCATCAAGAACGGCGAGCGTCCGAACACCATCGGCCAGGACCTGCGTTCCCTGTTCGACCAGAACGCGCACGTCGGCCTGATGTTCCTGCCGACCCTGGGCATCGTGGTCTTCACCATCCTGCCGCTGGTGTTCATGATCTCCATGGCATTCACCAGCTACGACCAGAACCACACGGTCCTGTTCTCCTGGGTAGGCCTGAAGAACTTCGGCACCGTGCTCGGCAACAGCGGCGGCGACGTGAACGCCAAGCTGTTCTTCTCGGTGCTCGCATGGACGCTGATCTGGGCGTTCTTCGCCACCTTCCTGAACTTCTTCCTCGGTATGTTCATGGCCATGATCATCGAGCGCAAGACCATCAAGGGCAAGGCCTTCTGGCGTGCATGCTTCTCGATGTCCATCGCAGTGCCGCAGTTCGTGTCCCTGCTGGTTATGCACACCATGCTCCAGCGTGACGGCGCGATCAACCGCTTGCTGGAAAGCTGGGGTTGGATCAGCGGCCCGCTGCCGTGGCTGTCGGACGCCACATGGGCCCGCGTCACGGTTATCGTGATCAACCTGTGGATTGGTATTCCGTACACCATCATGCAGATCACCGGTATTCTCCAGAACGTGCCGACCGAACTGTATGAGGCGGCTGAAATCGATGGCGCCAACTGGTGGCAGCGGTTCTGCAACGTGACCATGCCGTACATCTTCTTCGTGCTCACACCGTACCTGATCACCACCTTCACGGGCAACGTGAACAACTTCAACGTGATCTACCTGCTCACAGGCGGCGAACCGACCCCGGTCGGCGCGTCCGCAGGCAAGACCGATCTGTTGATCACCTGGCTGTACAAGCTGACGGTCGACAAGAACAACTACAACCTGGGTGCGGTCATCGGCATCATGACGTTCATCGTCCTTGCCGTGGTCTCGCTGCTGACCTACCGCAGCTCCGGTTCGTACAAGAATGAGGAGGGCTTCCGGTGAGTAATCCAACTTCTGACACCACAGTCGCCAAGAAAGCCAAGGGCAATTCATACAAGCGCCGTATCGCCGGCGATGTCGTCGCCTACATCTTCCTGACCGTCATGGCCGTCATCTGGCTCATGCCGATCGTGTGGGTGTTCCTCGAAAGCTTCAACAAGAACACACAGCCGTACCAGAGCACGTTCTTCCCGACGAAGTACACGTTCCACAACTACGTGCAGCTGTTCACGGAGACCGACGTGATGAACTTCCCGCGCATGTTCCTCAACACGCTGGTCATCGCCATCTTCGTGTGCATCATCTCGCTGTTCTTCGTGCTGTCCGTGTCCTTCTGCATGTCCCGTCTGCGCTTCCGCGGACGTAAGACCTTCATGAACATCGCCCTCATTCTGGGCATGTTCCCGTCCATCATGGCCGTCATCGCCATCTACTTCATCCTGAAGGCCTTCGGCCTGACGGAAGGCGGATTCGTGATCATCGCCCTGATCCTCGTCTACTCGGCGGGTTCAGGCGCAGGCTTCTACGTCATGAAGGGCTACATGGACACCATCCCGATGTCGCTCGACGAGGCCGCCTACCTGGACGGCTGCACCAAGTGGCAGGTGTTCACCAAGATCATCATCCCGATCTGCAAGCCCATGATCGTGTACCAGGCGATTATCGGCTTCCTGACCCCGTGGCTTGACTTCGTCATGGCGAAGGCAATCGCCCGTACCCAGGACAACTTCACTGTCGCTCTGGGTCTGTGGCAGATGCTGCAGAAGGAATACATCAATCAGTGGTACGCCCGCTTCGCCGCCGGCGCAGTGTGCGTCTCCATTCCGATTGCGATTCTGTTCATCGTCATGCAGCGCTTCTACCAGGAGTCCATGTCGGGCGCAGTCAAGGGCTGATTTCCGGCAATACCGATTAAGGGGGCGGATCCGAGGCATTCAGGCTCCGGGCCGCCCCCTTTCGTATGCGGCCAACCACCGCGTATCACTTCACACCATTCAAATTTTGACCGGACATACCCCGTTCAGGGGCAGACACCCGGTATCACAAGGGGAACTCATGTCTTTTGCCGAAGCATCGTGGCCTGATTACGCAGGCCTGCTCGGGTCTCAGCTTCTTGACCACGGCACGGTCTTCACCGTGTGGTCGCCTTCCGCGGTTGCAGTCACATTGCGATTGTTCAGTACCAGCGATCCAAAGGACGGCCCGTCGGCGACCGTCGCGCTGGAACGTGCCCAGGATGGGGCCTGGCAGCATCGCAGCGCCGAGCGGCTCGCCGGGACCTACTACGATTACCTACTGACTTTTCCGGCATCCGCGGTCAGCAACGCACCCAGCGACGCCATCATCAACGCCGCCGAAGGCACGGTCACCATCCGCACCGCCGACCCGTGGGCCAAGGCGAGCGGCGTCAACGGCGAACGCAGCATGGTCGTCGATCTCGATTCGACCAATCCCGACGGTTGGCTGTCCGACCGCTCCCCTGACATTCCCGCTTCCCAAACCGTGATTTGGGAGACGCATGTCGGCGATTTCAGCAACGACCCGCACGGTGGATTCCCCAAAGGGCATCGCGGCAAGTTCCTCGCGTTCACCGATGCGCATACGACCTTGGACAACCAGCCCGGAGGATTCCCCACCGGCATCGCGTATCTGAAGCGTTTGGGCGTCACCCACGTGCAAATCATGCCGTTCTACGACTACGGGTCAGTCGACGAGGCCACCGGCAGCCCCTACAACTGGGGGTACGACCCGGTCGCTTACGATGTGCCGGAAGGCTCGTATAGCACCGACCCGTATGACGGGGCGGTCCGTATCCGCGAGTGCAAGGCGATGATTGCAGCGCTGCACCGGGCGGGCATCCGTGTGATCATGGATGTCGTCTACAACCACATGTACGAGAACGACAACGAATTCGAGCGTATGGCCCCCGGTTATTTCTGCCGTCGTGACGATGCCGGCGGGTTCGCCAACGGTTCGGGCTGCGGCAACGACATGGCTAGCGAACGGCCGATGTTCAGCCGATTCATCGTGGATTCGCTCGTTTATTGGGCACGTGAGTACCATGTGGACGGATTCCGCTTCGATCTGATGGGCCTGCTGGACACGCAGACCTTGAATCGTGCGCGCAAGGAGCTGGACAAACTGCCGGGCGGCGAATCCATCCTCATGTACGGTGAACCGTGGTCCGCCGACAAGACGAATGCCGAACCGTCGTTCACGCTTGCGGACAAACAGGGACGCAAGCTACTGGACGCGCGAATCGGCTGGTTCTGCGACGAAAGCCGTGACTCCATCAAAGGCAATGTCATGCTCGAACGCAAGCCCGGATACGTCAACGGGCAGCCGTCCGAATTCGCTGAACTGGTCCGCCACGCGTTCAACGGCTGGCGCGGCACCGAGGCTCAAGGCAAGCAGGTCGGGCAAATCATCCAGTATGTGTCGGCACATGACGATCTGACGCTGTGGGATAAACTCTGCCTGACCATGCGCGACGACCCCGCACACGCCGATTATGACGCGACCGGGGATGTGCAGGATATCCTCGCGGCCAACGCGATCGCCGCCGGGCTTGTGCTCACGTCCGCCGGATTGCCGTTCATGCTCTCCGGCGAGGAGTTCACCCGCACGAAGTACGGTTGCGACAATTCCTTCGACCGCAGCGCTGAGCTCAATTGGCTGGATTGGGGCAGGGCGTCCCGCCTGTCATCGTTGATCGAATGGTACCGGACGCTGATCGCGGTGAGAAAAGCCCGCCCGGACTTCTATGACGGCCGACGCATCGCTTTGGACTCCCCCGAAGGGGTCATCGCAGCACAGGTTGGCGACGACCTGGCGGTGTGTGCGAACCCCACCACGAATGGCGTGACAGTCGAGTTGCCCCAGAATACGGCTGATGCCACACGGCATTGGGCGGTCATCGCCGATTCGACGGATGTGGCGGCGGGTTCCGCCGATGGCAGGGCGCAGGTCGCCGACGGCACCGAACTTTCCGTACCGGCACGCACCTTTGTGGTTGTCGCGTTGCAGTGACGCGCTTGCGACGGGCGCTCACTGTCTCGGGCGGCAGGTCCCCGCGGTGACACCGCTCAGGCCCCACGTCCGGCGTGTCATTTCCATCTGCGACACGCCGGGCGCGGGGCCTTTCTCATTAGGATTGCAAACGATAGTAAGATTCTAAGCCCAAATACGCCGAACCCCCGGATCGGACCCCTCTTTTCATCAAGAATCTCAACGCTCCCAAGATATTGCAAACGATTTCAATACGCGCTAGAATATCAATATCCAGATTCGGCGGCTGCCCCAATGACGGTCAAAGCCGCCGGTAGGAAACTGTCATCGCATACTCGAGAGGAGCGAAGGAGCGCATTATGTCCGATCAGACGGCATCGTCGCCATCCAGCCAAGACGTCCGGCGGGAAGAAAGCCCGGAACGTCTCGCGCGGCCATTAATCAGGCTTGCCAAAGCAAGCGGAATTTCCACCTCGTATATCGACCAGCTCGGCACATACGTTGAGATCAGGGATGAAGTGCTGGTGAGCGTGCTTGCCGCACTCGGTGTCGACGCTTCCAGCGATGACGCCATCGAAGCATCACTGGAAGCCTCACACCGCACCTCCTGCGATCAGCTGGTGCCGCCGACGGTTGTGGTGTTCTCAGGCACCGCGACCCGCGTGCCAGTCCATGCGGTCACGGCGGCCCCCGAACTGTCGCTCACCCTCGAAAACGGCGAAGCCTATGACGGCGATCTCAACGCCCTGCTCATCAAGGACACCGGCGCAGATCCCGCGATTCCCCACGCGTTCACGCTGACCATGCCGGACGATCTGCCGACCGGCTACCATACCCTCCATGTGACGGACGGCGAGCGGTCCGCCGATGCCACCGTTCTGTCCGCCCCGGCGCGGATTCCCGTTCCCGAGCCGGTCGCGCAACACCACCGTTGGGGCTGGATGACCCAGATGTACTCCGTGCGGTCCAAGGAATCCTGGGGTGTCGGCGACTATGGCGACCTCAAGGAACTGCTGCACGACGCCGGCAAGCAGAGCGCCGATTTCATGCTGATCAACCCGATTCACGCGGGCACCCCAATCCCGCCGATCGAGCCTTCCCCGTATCTGCCGGAATCACGCCGATTCCTCAATGTCACGTACATTCGTCCACAGCAAATCGAAGAATATTCCGAGCTTGACGCCGAAGCGCGCGCACAGGTCGATGCCCTGCACGACAGCGTCAAGGCGGCCAATGACAATCCGGACCCGTTGGATCTCAACGCTTCCTGGACCGCCAAGCGCAAGGCGCTGTGGGTGATTTACCAGCACGGCCGTTCTGCGGAACGCCAGACCGCGTTCGACGCCTTCGTCAAGGCCGCCGGCCCGGATCTTGACGCGTTCGCCGCATGGTGTGTGGCGTTCGAAGTGTGGGGAGCGCCTTGGGAAGAGGACAAGAATCCCTGGTTCTCGACACTGGACCGGAATTCGCCGGAAGTCGCCGAACTGGTTCGCGAGCATCAGGATCTGTTCGATTTCCAGCGTTGGCTGCAGTGGATCGCCGACGAACAGGTTGCTCAGGCACAGGCCGCCGCGAAGGATGCCGGCATGGCGCTCGGTCTCATGCAGGATATGGCGGTCGGCGTGCACGCGTACGGCGTGGACGTGTGGTGGAATCCAGAACGATTCGCGGTCGGCAGCGTCACCGTCGGCTGCCCGCCGGACTTCTACAACCAGCAAGGCCAGGATTGGGGCCAGCCGCCGTTCAATCCGCGATATCTGGAGCGCACCGGCTATCGTGTCTACCGCGAGATGGTGCATAATGTGTTCGCCCATGCGGGTGCGGTGCGCATCGACCATGTCCTCGGCCTGTTCCGCCTATGGTGGATTCCGAAGGGTGAAGGTGCCAAGGGCGGAGCGTATGTCACGTACAATTACCGCGCAATGCTCGCCGTATTGTCGATTGAGGCGAGCCGAGCGGGCGGCATGGTCATCGGAGAGGATCTCGGAACGGTTCCCGCCTACGTGTCCCAAGTGCTTGCCGAACATGGCGTGCTCGGCACAGTGGTGGAATGGTTCGCCCGTGTCAACAGCTCCCCGACCGCCGGCGACCCGTACGCCGATCCGTCCACGTACCGCAAGTACGCGCTGGCTTCCGTCACTACGCACGATTTGCCGCCGACTGCCGGGTATCTCGAGTTCGAGCATGTCAAGTTGCGCGAAGAGTTGCACCTGCTGAGCGAACCTGTGGAGGAGTTCCAAAAGGCAGCAAGCGCCGAACGCGATGCGATGCTCAAGCTGCTGGTCGATGGTGGCTGGCTGGATGCCGACGCCGCACAGGATGTTCCCGCCCATGAGCAGGAAATCGTCGAGGCGATGCACCGAATGCTGCTCAACGCCCCGTCTCTGCTGCTACAAGCAGCGTTGGTCGATGGCACCGGCGAACACCACACCCAGAATCAGCCGGGTACCAGCACGGAATACTGCAACTGGCGCGTGCCGCTGCATGATGCCGACGGCAACCTGGTCCATACGGATGAGGTGTTCAAGAATCCGCGCGTGCTGTCGCTGGCTGCCGTGATGCGCGGCGAGTGACGGCGTAATCCGCGGCCGGTTGCGGGTCGTGAATCATGCATCCGCGAATCGCGGGTCGCAGGTCGCGGATGCGCTCGAGAATCCGTTCCACCGCGGATTGATTACGCTCAGGGCCGCTTGTCTTCTTCCTCCTTGAAGACAGGCGGCCCTGTTTGCGTATGTCGCGTATGTTGCGGATGTCCGGGATGTATAAGGGTGTCCGGGATGCGCCGATGTCATGCCTGCGTTCAGGCGTGCTGTTCCGACTTGACGCCTACAGCATGATTATCAGTTCCCGCGGTGCTATCGGGCTGATTTGATCCGCCGTTAAGCCAGTTCGCATCATCATGGGTTGTTGCGGATTGGCGGGTATACGGCGCGAACACGCGTTCAAGAAGCGGGATGTGCAGCATCACGCACGTGCCATACCCCATGAGCAGCAAGAGGAACAGGCCCTGCGGCATGTACCGCCAGCATGCGGCGATCAGCGCCAGATAGACCGCATCGATGGCCACCATGCCCAGCGTCGCGACAATGTGGGATACACCGAATACGTACGCGTTACCGAGCGTGCGGCCGAAGCTGTTCTCGAATCGCGCCTGCAATGCCCATACCCATTCGAATCCGATAATCCAGACGATGGTGAACGCGAATTTCGGTATCAGCAGCGGGGTGATTTGCAGGAAAATCCAAGCGGCGACAAGGCCTGCCGCAACAGGGCCGAAAATCAGCCACATCAGCGTCGATTTCGCGAAATTCTGACGGAATGCGCGAAAATAGTTCGATGTGACGTGCCCCTCGCCGATGATGGCGCGGCGAGCGGCATCATGCCCGGATGTGAGCGCGGCGCCGATGGTGATGACCGGAATGCTGGTGACAAGCATCAGGATATTGATCCAGATGGCGTCGACGAGGTTGCTCAGCCCACGCATGAATGGGGAATCCGGGGACAGAAAATGCATGAAGACTCCTTGATGTCGCTGGTCCTCACTCATCCTAGCAACCGCCATCAGCAATCGTTGTCATATGATGCGCCCGTTGGCCCAAGGCTGACGCCATCGCACGAGCGATTCCCGCACGCATCGCCAGCCACACCCCCTTTCACAGACTGTCTACGCAAACGCACGTCCCAGCGTAACCAGTTTGGGAGAGACGCCCCGGCACTATGCGAGCGAATCCTCACACAACCACCCATCTACCGTCCCGACAGGCACGTCCGAGCCAGTCAACCGCCCACCGTGTGAGCGAATCCTCACACAACGCCGCTTTACCCCACCAAACCCCCAGCCCAGCACCATCATCCGGGTAGTTGTGTGAGTGAATCCTCACACAGTACCGCCAATCAACCCCTCTCCAGCAGTCCCCGCCAAGATACCGCCCCACTATGTGAGCGAATCCTCACACGACACCGCAAACGCCGCAAATCACCGCAAAACACCGCAAACACGCTGAAGGCGGGCCAGTCGAAACCGGTCCGCCTTCATTGTTAGGAGTTCAGAGGAAGAATTTCAGCCCTTGACTGCGCCAGCAATCACACCCTTCACGATGTACTTCTGGCAGATCAAGTAGAAGATGATGATCGGCAGGATGGCAAGCACCAGGCAGCCCATCATCGCGCCCATATCGACTGAACCATAGCCGCCCTTGAGGTACTGCACGGCAATCGACATGGTCTTGTACTTGTTGAGGTCGAGGGTCAGGTACGGAAGCAGGTAGTCGTTCCAGATCCACATGGTCTCAAGGATGGCCACGGAGATGATGGACGGCCGCATGATCGGCACCACGATGTTGAAGAAGATGCGCGGCACGGATGCACCGTCGAGCATTGCAGACTCCTCAAGCTCCTGCGGGATGCCCTTGACCACGCCGGTGAAGATGAACACCGCCAGGCCTGCGCCGAAGCCCAGGTAGACGACCCACAGACCCCACGGGGTGTTGAGGCTCAGCATATCGGCGAGCTTCGAGAGGGTGAACATCACCATCTGGAACGGCACGATCATGTTGAACAGGAACAGCGTGTACAGCAGACGCGCAGCCCAGTTGTCCACACGGACAATCCACCATGCGCACATGGAGCAGCACAGCAGAATCAGTGCGACGGCGCCGACCGTGATGAACACGGTCCAGCCGAAGCTGCCGATGAGGTTCGTGCGCTCGATGCCGGTGGTGTAGTTCTCCCATCCCGCGAAGGACTCCTTGTTGGGCAGGGAGAACGCGTTCTTGGAGATGTACACCTTCTTCTTGAAGGAGTTGATGAACACCAGGACGATCGGGTAGATCCACACCAAGCTGAGGATGGTGAAGAAAATCGTCCAAGCCCATGGATGATGGACGCGCTCCGAGGCGTCGATTTCCTTTTCGTCGTTCATGCCTCAACCTCCTTGCTGGAAGTCAGACGGTTCTGGATCAGGGCCACAACCGCCACGATGATGAAGAACACCACAGCCTTCGCCTGGCCAACGCCTTCGAAGCCGATGCGGCCGTAGAAGGTGCGGTAGATGTTGAGCGCCACGAGTTCAGAGGTGTTGGACGGGGCGCCGTTGGTGAGCGCGAGGTTCTGATCGTACATCTTGAAGCCGTTGGTGATGGTCAGGAAGGTGCACACGGTGATGCTCGGCATCATGAGCGGGATGATGACGTTGAACAGACGCTGGCGTCCGTTGGCACCGTCAACCTCGGCTGCCTCGATGACATCGGTAGGCAGAGACTGCAAACCGGCGACGTAGATGATCATCATGTAGCCGATTTGCTGCCAGCACAGGAGCATGACCATGCCCCAGAAGCCGTATGTCGACGAGTATGTGATGGACCTTGCCCAGTGAGCGAGCACGCCGTTGAGCAGCAGCAACCACACATAGCCCAGGATGATGCCGCCGATCAGATTCGGCATGAAGAACACGGACCTGAAGACGTTGGTGCCCTTGAAGGCCTTGGTGAGCATGTACGCGATGGCGAACGCCACAACGTTGATGATGATGGTGGTCACGATGGTGAATGCCGTCGTGTACCCCATTGCATGCCAGAATTCCTTGTCCTGAAGCGCCACGCGGTAATTACGCAGACCCACGACATGGGCATCGGTGACCGTCGTGAATTTGCAGAAGCTCAAGTAGACGCCCAAGATGAACGGCACAAGGAAGCCGATGATGAACGCCGCGAAAGTTGGCAACGCGAACAGCGCCCACCAGCGGCGAATGGACTTGCCGGCCATGGTGATCATCTTGCTCTCTCCTCTCTATCTCTCTCGCCGTCACCTCGTAGTGACAACGCTTGCAAAACTAACCTATCCAGCTCGTGGGCGAGCTACTTCGACCCACTCCGCGAGCCAACAATCCTTATGGTACGCGCGTTCCGAGAAAAAAACAAACGTTTTCATTTCGGCGTGGCGCTTTACACTTAACCGCTTAAGTGTCTGTAATATAAGACATTCACCAATATTATATTCCAACACTGCTATACTGAGATTATTGATTTTTTCGGGAAATGATTGCAACCGAATGCAAAATGCGCGCCGAGGCGGAACCATTTCCGCCGCGAACCGCAAGATATGAAGGAGCCCACTACGACCGCTACAATCCAAGACGTCGCCAACCGTGCGAAGGTGTCCATCTCCACGGTTTCGCGCTCATTCACCCGCCCCGACCTCGTATCCCCGAAGACGCGTGCGAAGGTGCTGTCCATCGCCGACGAACTGAACTTCTCCATATCCCGTTCAGCAGCGGCACTGAAAACCGGCCAATCGTTGCGCATCGCACTGCTGGTCAGCAACCACATCAGCAACTGGTTCGCCGCATCCGTCATCGAAGGACTCAACGCCGAGTTCTCCGCAGCCGGCTACGATCTGTCCATCATCCAAATCGAAAGCCGCGAGCAGCGCAAGGAATTCTTCGACACTCTGCCCGTGCGCCGGAACGCAGACGCCGTAGTCATCGCATCCTTCGACATCGACAAAGACGAAATCGACCGACTGAGCAGCATCGACGTGCCAATTATCGGCGTGAATTCCGTGTTGCAAGACGGCTTTTCAGCAACCGTCAACATCGATGACCATCAGGGGTCGATTCTGGCCGCGCGGCATTTGATCCAGCTTGGGCATCGCAGGATTCTGTATATCCGCACGAACCCGGCGCAATCCCTGCATTTCAGCGTGCAGCAGCGTATCGAATCCTTCCTCGGTTACTGCCGGGAACAAGACATCGAGCCATCGGTCATCACCGCCGAAGAAGGCACCTACCGCATCGACAATCTCATCACCCAGATTCTGAGTCTGCCGCAGATGCCCACGGCCATCGCGTGCCAGGAGGACGGCATTGCGATTCCGCTGATTTTCCAGCTGGAACGCAACGGATTCTCCGTCCCGTCGGATATCTCGGTGATCGGCTACGACGACAGCACCTACGCGCACGATGTCGGACTGACGACTATCCGCCAGCTTCCCATCGATATGGCGCGGGCCGCCGCACGCAAGACGCTCAAGCTCATCGAGGGCGAAACTGTGGACAATCCCAACGAGCTGTTCCCCGCGCACCTCGTGGTCCGTTCCTCAACCTCCCGAGTGGAAGAACACTGAGCAGACTACACGCAAAATCCAAGCTTCAAGCTCCCATCAAGTTTCAAGTACGGCAACCGGTTATGTTGAAGGTACCTCGACATAACCGGTTTTCTGTTACCTCCGATTCCCCGCGGACCGGACGAGCGCTTTCACGCCACCACTACAGCACGCCTAGGCGATCCGACATTTCACAAACCAGCGCGACACTCAGGCTCGACCTGCGTAAACAGTTTGTGAGACGACACGAACACCAACCGCAACGGTCCGCAACCCACACCACACTCCACATACAGAATGACCCCCACCGCAATCACGGTGGGGGTCATTCCAACCATCAAACAAAGAAGAAAGGAGAAAAACAGGGAGGGCCGGCCGGGAACCAACCGGCCCTCAGATTATCGGGAATCAGCCTTGGTTAGCCGCGGCGTACTCCTTAGCCCAGCCATCCACAAACGCGGTCTTCACAGCGTCCCAGTTGCCGGTGCCCTGAGCGTACTCGAGGAGCGCGTTGCCGAGATCGTTCTTCCACTGCTCGGAAGGCATGAAGGCGAAGTCCCAAGCGACCTGGGTCTTGCCGGACTTCTGATCTTCAACAGCGGCCTGGGTCAGCGGGTTGGTGATCTTCACGCTGTCGAAGGACTTGAACGGAGTGGTCAGGCCCATCTTGTCGCTGATGGAGTTGATGCCGGTCTTCGAGGTGATGACCCACTTGAGGAAGGCAGCGGTGGCCTTCTGGTCAGCCTCGGAAGCCTTGGAGTTGATGCACCAGTAGTTCTCGGAACCGGTGACCAAGCCCTCGTTCTTGTCGTCGACACCGAAGTAGATCGGCAGCATGCTGACATCGTCGGCCTTCATGCCGGCCTTCTGCAGGTCGGACCAAGCCCAGGTGCCGTTCTGGTAGAAGGCGGCCTCGCCGAGCGCGAACTCGGAGTTCGCGTCATCACCGGTCTTGGAGCTCAGCTGCGTCGGATCGGTAGTGGAGTCCTTGAGGTACATGTCGAACACGTTCTTGTACTCCGGCAGGTAGGTCCCCTTGACCTTGGACGGCTCCTTGGTCACCTTGTCCTTCTCGAACTCGTAGTAGAGCGGGAGGTTGGCCAGATGGGTCTTGAAGCGCCAGTCGGAGCTGGAATCGAAGCCCGCGGAGGTGAAGGCGCCCTTGATGCCGAGCTCGCTCTTGCGGGCCTGCATGTCATCGGCGACCGCCTTGAGCGTATCGAAGGAGTTGATGTCGTCGATGGACTTGGCCTTCGCACCGTCAAGAGCGAAGTACTTGTTCAGGATGCTCTTGTTGTAGATGAGGCCATAGGTCTCCATGGCGTACGGCACGCCGACGACCTTGTTGCCGTCCTTGAGGGCGACCTTCTTGTTGATGAGCTGCTTGTACGGCTCGGTGTTGGACATGTCGGCGGTGTAATCCTTCCAGTTGGCATAGCCGACAGGGCCGTTGACCTGGAACAGGGTCGGGGCGTTGCTCTTCGCCATTTCGCTCTTGAGCTGCTGCTCATAGGTGCCAGACGCTGCAGTGGACACGGTGACCTCAACACCGGTTTCCTTGGTGTATTCCTTGGCGAGGGCCTTCCACTGGTCCGCCGCTTCCGGCTTGAAGTTCAGGTAGTAGACCTTGCCCTTGCCGTTGTCGCTGCTGCTGGAGCTGCCGCAGCCTGCGAATGCGCCGACAGACATAGCTGCCACTGCTGCGATGGCGATCGCTGACTTGACTGTACGATTCATCATCGAACCTTTCTCTTCCGCTGTCGTTCCGATATTGCTCGGAAGTCGGCACTTACGTCGTGCCGTTCTGTTTTCGACGTTTCCTATTATGCACGTTCCCCCGGATTTTTGCAAACGATGGCAAGAAAAGTTGTCGGCGTGTCGTGTCTTTCAGCGGACAAAGCGAGCACAAATGGCTTGTTTCAAGGGATTTGCAGAGTTGCACAACATGCAACCGTTTGCTGACACGGCGTTTCTTCTTTGTCCCCTGTCTGAACTGCAATCAACGACGGGCATCAGGCATCATGATGCAGGTTCAACCACCGGGCTGAGCGTTCCTGCGACCCCAGCAAAGCTAGCAGTTCCAGTGCACGATCACATGGTCGCCATGGTACCGCCCCAACACGCAGTAATGCGCCGTGTCAAGCCGCAGCAACCTGCCGCCGTGCGGATCCACACCCAGCCATTGCGTGGTCAAAATGCGCAGGATATGCGCGTGGGCGACGAGCAATACATCATGCCCGTCATCCAACGCAGCCGACACCTGACGTATGACGCCGCGCGTACGTTCCGCCGCCTCCGCGAGGGTCTCACCCTCACCATTGTGCACGGGCACCTGCTCGCCCCCAGGCAATGTGGCGGTCCAGTCGCCGGCGAGTTCCATGCTGACCCGGCTCGGGCCATCCCGCCACACATCCCATGCGAAACCACTCGCCTCACTGACTTGTTGCCGGGTATGGCCCTCCGCCCTGCCGTAATCCCACTCGGCAAGCCCGTCAAGCACTGTGGCCTGCGGATACCCGGCGAGCGCCGCGGTCTGCCGTGCCCTGCGCAACGGGCTGACGAATACGTGGTCCGGTGCGAATCCTTGCGGGAACGCCTGCAACAGCCGCGCACCGGCCTGTCGTGCCTGATCCTGCCCTGTTGGTGTCAGGGGGATATCGGTGCGTCCGGTGTGCTGCCCCGACACGCTCCACACAGTCTGCCCGTGGCGGAGCAGAACGAGATGACCTTGTTTCGTGGCGTCGTCGCCAGGGAGATGAATTGCAGTCATAGAGGCATTGTACCGCTCAAATGGCCGGATGTCAGGGAAATACCGGAAAACATAAATCGGCATGGCTTTCGGCATGGGACGCGATGCGCAGACCCATGTCCGAGGCCTTTTGCGATGGCTATATTCCCCGCGTCATTGCCACATTGGACGATGGGGATGGCATATCATGAACGTATGAGCACAGGCAACAAATCAACCGGACGAGACACGGCCAAGGCAGTTCCGACGTCAGACGGCGCAGGCCACTCGGACCATGCCGTCAATGCGGCCAATGCCACCGGTGCAGGCGGCGTCAATGTGGATGCCATCATCGCGCGTCTGCAAACGGTGGACAATGCGATCGCCGCGTTGAAAGACCGCCGTGAGCGCGACCCCGAAACGCTCGGCGACAAAATCCTGCTGTTCGCACTACCTACCGTTGCCGGTATCGTGGTCGGGCGCATCATGCAATCAGTATGGACGGGCATCGAGCGCCGAAGCATCGCCGGTGGGAACACGAAAGCCACGACAAGCCTGTTTGCGAGCTTGTCACGTACCGCGATATCCGCAGCGGTCGCGGCGATAACCAACCAATTGTCCAGCATGGCGGCGCAGTCCATTGTCGCTCGCCATCATCGCTGACGTACAGAAGGTTGGGGCACGGCGCGTTCGCCAGCACCGCGCAATCAACGTGCGGGTCAGCGTGTGTTCAGCACCGCTATACGTACGCCAGCACGTGATCAACGCCACGGCGTAAATCGACTGCGTTGCAATCATCAGACAGCGCACGCGGCCATACCAGCGCCACGACACCTCATTTCCGCAGTCCCTCGCAGATATCTTCACGGAGAGCAAAAGTCACCGGGCAGCCGTGACCTGAGCCTGAGACAATAGCTGTATGAGTACGACTATTTCTTCAAAGCCAGCCGTCGACGCCCTACTCGAGCGTCGCTCAATCCGTAAATTCAAGTCGGAGGCGATTGACTCCGACACCGTGGACGCGTTGGAATCCGCAGCCCAGCATGCCGCGTCAAGCCAGTTCCTCAACGATTGGTCGGTTATCCGCGTAACCGACCCCGAGCTGAAGAGCAAGCTTGCGCGTATCGGGCATCAGGAGTACATCGCCACCGCCCCGCTGCTGTACGTGTTCATCCTTGACGAGCACCGCAACGCGATGATTGCACAGGCCAAAGGCGTGGACGTCTCCCCCGAGCGCTTTGCCCTGCGGTACGGTTATCGGTTCTCGCAGGCCCAGAACGACGCCGTCCTCGCCTTGCATGCCATGGAAACCGCCGCAAACTCGATGGGGCTGGGGTGTGTGATCCTAGGTTCGATCCTCAACGACATCCCCGAGCTGATCGCCGCGCTGAAGCTGCCGGAATACACGTTCCCGGTGCTTGGACTGGCCATCGGCAAGCCTGATCAGAAACCTGCGCCTAAACCCCGCATGCCCCGTTCCATGCAGTTCTTCGACAACGCGTACCCCACGGACGGCACACCGATCAAGGGCCTCAAGGCATTCGACGAGGAAGTCCACCAGTACTACGACTTGCGCAATACTTCGCGGCCCGTGGATGCGTTCAGCGACCAAATCGCCAGCATCGCCGAGGACGAATCGGCGCTTGATCGCGGGCTGTGCGACGCGCAAGCACAAGGATTCGACCTCTCGCGCTGAACCCTCACACTGGGCCGTCCTGCTGAGTCGTCCTGCCCGTTCATTGTATACAACGATTGAAGGCCGTAGACACCGGTTCCCTGATGTCTACGGTCTTCATAGTATGCACGGTCAGCACGGCGAATCATCGTCTGCGAGGTTTATACCCGCGTTTGCGCGAGTGGGGCTTGTGCGGCCCGTCCATACGGGGAACCGCGTCACGCAACGATGGGTCATGATGCGTCAAATGCCAACTGCCGCAATACTCACACCGATACACCCACAGCTCGGCGCCACGTTCGCGCCAGCTCTGATCGGCCGCGCGCAACGCCTGCGCTTTATCGTGGTACATGATCTTGTTCGATTCAGTGCACCGTTTTGGAGTGAAGTAATGCATAATACAGCCGAGTGTACGTCGTTTCGCTGAAGAAACACAAGGACACAACGCACGGGAACGTACAGGGATGCAGACAATGCCGGGCGGCCGGGGACAACAATCCACCGGCCGCCCGGGGCGTCAGCTGAGAGCGCCCTCGCGTTTCATATACCTGAACGCATGAACCATGCACAGGCACGCGCAGATCACGACAATCGTGAGGAAGATGTAGCCGTGGTGGGCTCCGGCAACAGTCGCCGCCCGGTATATGGCGGTTCCCGGCTCACCATGCCCCGCCTGGGCGGAAGCGAGGAAGACAGACAGAATCGTCGTACTCACCGCGCCCGCAAGCTGCTGGAAGGTGCTGAACAGGGCGTTGCCGTCGGCTTTCAACTGGGCGTCCACCTGGTTGAGGCCGCTGGTCATGGTATTGGCAAATGCCATGGAGAAGCCGACCATGAACACGAAGTAGAAGATACCCAACTCCACTGCCGTGGATGACCCGTTGACGAACACGGAGAACAGCAGCACACCGATCAACGTGACGGCAAGGGCAGCGGAAATCGGTTTGACCGGCCCCTGGCGGTCAAGCAACGAACCGGACACCGGGGCAAGCATAGCGCCGAACAACGCACCCGGAAGCACAAGAACACCCGAAACCAAGGCAGAAATGCCATACCCGAGCTGCGCAGAGTTCGGAATGACAAAGCTGAAACCGATCATGGAAATCTGCAGCAGCACATAAGCAAGCAGATGCCAGCGGAACGGTACGCTGCACAACACACCGAGCCTGACCAGCGGAGAGAACGAACGGCGTGACAGTTGGGCGAATACCACGAGCGCCACCACACTGACAATCAGCAACACCACGGCCAACACCGCGGTCTTCCCGCCGCCCGAAGCTCCTTGGCTGAATGCGGTGATCGCGGAGCCGCCCTCGTCAATCGCGAATACGAACGCCACGAAGCCCACCGCCATGAGCAACACGTGCAACGGATTGAGATGCGCGTCAACCGTAGGCGACCCCCGCTGGATATTGGCGAGGCCCAATCCAAGGGCGATAAGCAGGAACGGCAGAAGAATCACGAAAATCCACCGCCAAGGCATGTATGTGCCGACCAGTCCGCCGACCGTCGGACCGAGCGCCGGCGCCGTCGCCACAACCAAGCTGCCGACACCCATCAGCTGACCGATACGCGATTTTGGCGCCTGATCAAGAATGATATTGAACATCAACGGCAGGGCGATACCCGTGCCACCGCCTTGGAGAATGCGGGCGAGCATCAGCATCGGGAAATTCAGCGTACATGCGCCGACAATGCACCCGACAATGCATAGCACGATGGCAATCAGGAAGATCCGCTTCACAGGAAGCTTGCGCTTGAGATATGACGACAACGGCACCACAAGCGAAACCACCAGCAAATACCCGGTGGTCAGCCATTGGACCGTGGACGTGCTGATATGGAACTCCCCCATCAGAATCGGGAACAGCACATTCATCAAGGTTTCAGTAAGAATGCCAATGAACGCCATGATTCCTGTCGCCAAAATCGAAAGAATCAAGGTCCGCGGAATCGGTTCTGGTTGTGTGATATGGGTATTCTCTGCAGACATGATCGGGGCGGCATCGTGGGATTGCTGCTCTGCGGTATCACGGTTTTGCTGTTGTTCAGTCATACATAGTAAGGCTGTCCCCAGCTTTCCTTTCTTGGTCTGGACGGCACAACCGCCAGGCGAGTTTGAACAGATCGTGCGTTTGCGCGACAAGAACATGACGGACAAGCCGTCTGCACTTTCCGTTGACATGCACGCTGCGTTACCGTCATATGGACGGCCTTGGGAAGGATCCTCATCTACCAGTATAGCGAGGGAGCCGGGATACTCTTGGGTGGTGCCTGCTCACTTTCAGACGAGATTGCCATTCGCCGCCAGCAGAAACGCGTCAACCTCACCGTTCCCACAGCTAGGCGTGCTTGACTGGAATCGGCAGATACGCGAGGCGATGCCGTATGTGCCATCGTGCCACGTATCAGCATCCGTGGGTCTTGCCGGCAAGACCCACGCGGATGGATAGTAAGCAGACATCAGTCACCATCATCAGGAGGCATCATGCGAGTCACGTCATGCACCGACACATTTACCCTATCGAACGGGACGGCAATCCCATGCATCGGTTACGGGACGTTCGAAACACCGGCCAACGAGGCACGTACAGCAGTGCGCGAAGCCTTGGAAACCGGGTATCGACACATCGACACCGCGGCGGTGTACGGCAATCAGGAGGCAGTTGGCGCGGGAATCCGTGATAGTGGAATACCTCGCGACCAGCTGTTTGTGACCAGCAAACTGTGGAACACCGAGCGTGGCTACGAGAACACCCTGAAAGCGTGCGAACAAACGCTCAACGAACTTGGGGTTGATTACCTGGATTTGTATCTCATCCATTGGCCCGCGAATCGCAAGCAGTTCGGGGACCGTGCGCAGGAGCTCAATGCGGAGGCTTGGAGGGCTTTCGAAGAGTTGTATAAGAGTGGACGCGTGAAGGCAATCGGATTGTCGAATTTCCTGCCCCATCATATTGAATCGTTGATCCCGTCGGCTGCCATCACGCCGATGGTCGACCAGCTGGAAGTGCATCCGGGTTGGCCTCAAACAACAGCTGTGAAGTACTGCCAGGATCACGGTATTCAAGTTGAGGCGTGGGGACCATTCGGTCACAAGGATGTGCTTACGAACCAGACGCTTGTGTCAATCGGTGGAAAGTATGGGAAAAGCAGCGCCCAAGTTTGCGTACGCTGGGCATTGCAGCATGATGTGTTACCGCTTCCGAAGTCAGTGCATATGAGTCGGATGCGGTCAAATATAGATGTGTTCGATTTCGAATTGACGGATGAAGACATGCAGGTGATTGATGAACTGCGCGGCATCGGCGGCGCATGCAGTGATCCTGATGCTGTGGACTTCTGATTGACTGGGCGATACGGCCACGGTCGGCGGGTCGTTTCCACACACTGGAGACAGTCCTGTCTTCTCCCAAACTGGTTACGCTGATGGATGGTCAGGTGTGGCTGGTTTGTTTGGTGTGTGCCTGTGGCATATAGGAACCGGGGTTATTGCTGATGATCCCCGCGGGTGTTGTGGCCGTGGGCGTGTCGTGGCATCGGGCGTGTTTCCCGTGTCCTTGCCGGCCGCGGGGGTGCAACCGGGCTTGCCGTGCGGGCCGGGGAGTTTTTTCAAATGCGTATGCCGGGGCATGCGCCGTATGCCGGAAGCGGGCGCCCGGCTGGCCCGGTATGCCGGTAACGCGTCGTTGTGTATGCGCGGGCATGCGCGGGCCGGCGGATGCCAGGCGATTGTATCGTTGCCCGGTGCCTTCCGCCTGGGTTGTGTATGCCGCCGCATACGCGAAGGAATGGATCGCCTAAGGCGATAATCTTTGGTTCCCGTATGCCGTGCCTGTCGTGTGTGTGGTGCCTCACTTGCCGGTTCATGGTCGGGGTGTGTGATGGGGTTGTCCCGGCTTGGCCCGTTTGTTCCATGTGCGGGTGTGGGTGGTCGCCTGCGTGTGTGTCCGGGGTATGTGAAAAGGGAGGGGGCACGTGTGGTGTCCCCTCCCTTTCAAGGTTTGGGTGCGGCGGCGTGCTACTCTCCCACACCCTTCCGGGTGCAGTAC
>NZ_PCGX01000012.1:0-127902 GCF_002846655.1 Bifidobacterium thermophilum
GCCAACAAGCTGATAGGACGCGACCCCATCCCACGCCGCCAGAGCTTTCCCGGACCCCCATGCAGGAGCCCGGCACATCCGGCATTACCACCCGTTTCCAGGAGCTATTCCGGAGCATGGGGCAGGTTGGTCACGCATTACTCACCCGTTCGCCACTCTCACCCGCAAGCAAAGCCTGCAGGATCCCGTTCGACTTGCATGTGTTAAGCACGCCGCCAGCGTTCATCCTGAGCCAGAATCGAACCCTCCACAAAAAAACAATGCGGAAAGCCAAAAACAGACTCTCACAAAATAATTGACGGTCGCCTAATAAGGAAAGGCGACTCGCACGAAAACCCCGACCCCCATCAACCGCCCTCGCGGACTCCCACGCAGGACAATCAAACACCCCGCACGGAAGCGGGGACCGGACTGGCAATCATTGACTATAAAGAAGTAGTACAGACACGCTCTTGAGTTCTCAAACCACCACCACACACCCGACAAAACCAACCCCCCAAGGGAAGCCGGCCGGCGAGCGGCAGCAAGAGAACAACATACACCACCAACACCACCCACGCAAACCAACCACCCAACCACCACCCCACAAACCCTACAAAACACACGCAAACACCGGCGTGTCGAAAACACCACACACCACACACCAAAACAACAACAAAAATCCTCCACCCTCCCGACACGCCGAGATCTTCGAGTATTCTATTTGCATTTATCGCACTGTGCCAGATCTGCTCCTCCCATGGGTCCCTGATTTTGGATAAGCTGTCCTTCATCGTCGGACGGATATCCGCCCGCGACCATATGGAATGATCCATACACGATAATGGCCAGGGGGAATATATGCTTTGCAACACATGTAAGTTCTCAATTGATCATCCAACATCGTCCTGCCCGCGATGCGGTTCGCCGACAACCATCGGTGATGTTGGGCATCGGCAATCCATACCCGGACGTTTTTCAGCGCTACTCACCACGACTCGGTCACGGTTGCACCAACTGTTCAGGAACAAGATGGTGATTATCATGGTTGTTCTCGCAGTAGTAGCTGCTGCTGGTTACGGATGCTACACAGTATTGTCTCGCACGATTTTCAGCCCAAACACCCTTGTCAATGAATACCTGGCAGCGATTGCCTCTGGTAACTATCAGCGTGCTACACAACTCGCAGAGCCCAAGCTTCAAGCGAACAAACGAGCGATGCTCGCCGACAAGGTTGGGCGGACCGAATCCTCGAGAATCTCCGAGCCTCGCGTCGTTTCGATTCGTCCACGTTCCGACGAGACATTGGCTGTAGATATCTCATATGAATTGAACGGGGAAACCTGCAGTGACGAAATTATACTTGCCCCGGATGGTTCACGATATGCGGTCTTCGACAATTGGAAAATCATCAGGCCGCTACTCAAGCAGGTCTCTTTCGGTGCGCCCAAAGGACAGGACGACTATCTTGTCAACGACGTGAAGCTTAACGCGGAACAAGCTGAAACCACAGGGCATGTCGTTGATGACAGGACGCTGACTTTTACTGCCTATCCGGGAACGTATGTCGTCAAAGCCGATGTCGGGCGGTATTTCAATACGAGTACGGTGACCATTCGTACGAACGAGAACACCCTGTTGTTTGACAGGGAGATTGACGTGGAACCCAATGCGGATTTGGAAGCCGCAATCTCAAAGGAGATGCGAAGCGCATTGAATGAATGCGCGACCATGAAAACGCTGAGGAGCGAAGCATGTCCTTTCGGTTTCACACCGATCTATTGGTCAGGTGAAGATCCCGCCATCAGCAACATCAGCTGGTCGATGGATTTCTATCCGACAATCGACAATGTCGGCATAGATGGGACTTACAGCACCAGATACGACGGAAGGGTGAAACGCACGTTCGAGGCACCGGATGACTTCAACAAGGAAATACGCAGAATGTGGACAGGGTACGAGACTTTCTCGGTCGAGGGGAAATACACAGTTGATGGGGACAGAGTAGTGGTCGAGATGAACACCTATGGATCATACTTCTGAAAAACCGTAACAAGGCATAATACATTTCGGTGTTGAAACAGGGGGCAATGCAATACAGTGCATATGAAGTTCGGCAGTCTGACCGGCTTGAAAGCCATCATGATGTTCGTAAGGTGTTCGTATGTTCGGACAGCCCGAAAGCCGGTCACGACCGAACCCACCTGTCGTGACAAGATAGGTTCACTGATTCTACCCAAGCGGGGCTCATAATCATGGCGTCCATCATTGACAAGCGGCAACAACTGCGAGGGTGTTCTAGTTCCACAGTTTGTTGAGCGCACAGTGTCACTGGCACAAACATGCGAAGAGTCAAGAGTCACCGATGTGCTTCAACCCACACACCGGTGATTGTAAACTCAGTCGCCGTGCCGTTGCCCCCTGCCGGTGACAACGATAATCACCAGTGCAGAGAAACCAAGCAGGATGCTAGGGGTCATGCCCTTGGCGAACGCACCGAAGTTGCTGCCAATCAGAAGGCCGATATAACCGACGACCCGAAGACGATGCCGATGACACCGATGATGAGCAGCGCCCTGCGCAGGTTAGTATTCATGATGAATATCCTTCCCCGTGCAGGCATCATCGGACTCTCTTTCAGCGAGCACAATGGCTTTGGCGCTGCCCGTCACAGAAAACGACACAACACGATGGCCTTGCGCGGCAAGTTCATTCGCAGCGTGCTCGATCGCTGCAGCCATATCGCTGGCTTTCGGATGATACCCAATTCCAACAGTCTTATACGTGAGCAGTCCTCCCACCGGCAGGCTAAGGCATAAAAACCTACCCGTCGCGAACAGGAGATGGCAACAAGTTGAACGTCAAAGAAACACTGCGAGAGAGGGGAAGCTGGATAACAGTGCGGGCGGAATACCAGTTGAGACAACAAACAGGCCTTCATGTCAGCAAGCAGCATACTGTATCATTGTATTACATGACAGCAATACAGCAATGCGGGCTTGTCACTTGCTGTCCCGCCCCCATGAAACGTCGTCATCATGCTCCTCGAGCGCATTATCCAGCATCATTTGCAGTTGCGGGCGGCGTGGGTACATCATCCGTAACCGCTCTCGCTCCTGTACCGCGCGGTCACGAGCGCCAAAACGTATGCACTGCCTGAAGATGCACTGAATCTTCGCCCGGTTCTTCTCGGTATCCTCATGGAGCAGATCGCCATCGGCGTCCTGTAACGGATGCATCAGCATCGAGACCACTGCCTCGCGCTGAGATAGCGCCGCAACCGGCGCAAGCGTACTGAACAAAGAATCCCAGTCCTCGACACTATCGCTCATGAGAATCGGCTCGCATCCACCGACGGGAGGTTTCCGCCGACGAAGATAATTCCATGCGGCATCACCCAGCTGCTCCTGCACAAGCAGCTGTTCGTATGCGACACTGCGATTGTCATACCCGATGTATACCTTGTTGTCGAATTCCTCGAACAATTCGACAATGCAATCGCGAATTTGTGGCCATTCATCGCCGGCGAGGTCCTTCGCCATGGCAAGGTAGCGGTGCGCGGGAACGATATCGGACACAATCGCGTACACTGCGATTCTCAGCAAGCCCTGGTTGTCATCGAAATGCTCATACGCAGCCTCCAATACGTCAAACACTCCTCCGGGCAGGCCATGCCTGGCAATCTCACCCGGGCTTGGAGGGACAGTATTTTCTGCGGTATTGCCAACCTTGCCATCACCGGCAACGCCGCCACCGGTACCCTTGCGATAATCATTCTCGCCAGCGCAAAGCATCGAGTCCAGATCCTGCCGAAAACGCGCATGCCCTGGCACGCCTGGATTTCGCTGCAGCCCATCATGTACGCGCTCAGCTGCGTAGCGCAACGCGGTGGTGACATCCTTCATCCCGAAGTAGCGTTCAAGAATATCTCTGACCGTTTCCCACTGGGGGTCGGTAAGCAGATCCTGCTGGAGAAAACGGTACCCGAACCGGTAGCTCATCGTCGCAGCAAGCAACGATTCCATAGTTCCGTGTGGCCGCTCCTCGATGAAATTCTCATCATGGAAGTCATTGTTCT
The DNA here is from genome assembly GCF_002846655.1 of Bifidobacterium thermophilum. Classification (NCBI taxonomy): domain Bacteria; kingdom Bacillati; phylum Actinomycetota; class Actinomycetes; order Bifidobacteriales; family Bifidobacteriaceae; genus Bifidobacterium; species Bifidobacterium thermophilum. The sequence goes on from NZ_PCGX01000012.1 coordinate 4,058, forward strand.
TGCTCATTGCTCTCCTCATTCCCGCCGTCAGAGTCATCGGTATCTTCATCTGTTGTTTCCGGCTCTTGCTCGCTCTCCGTGACGCCGCAGTACGGTAGCAACCGCGTATGCAACCATTCGCGCTGCGGAAACATGCAAACAATCTGAGTAGCCAATTCATGGGCCAGCTCCTCACCGAACACCGTTTCAATCCTGCTGATCCACGCCGCCACATACCGCACCGAGGCATCGTTATTCACTCGGTAGAACTCCGAATCAGGTTGCAGCAGCATCGTGCACACCCGGTCCTTCCACCGTTCCGGATCGGTTTGCGCCACCAGATCAAGCAGATTCAGCAATACCCGGGGATTCGCATTGTGCCGGCAATATATTGCGGCAGCTTGCGGCAAATGCTCTTCCCGTAGCAATCGTTCATATGCCGGATTGTTTCCGCCATAGGAAATCTCCAGCGAATGCCGGGATGCGAAATCAACGATGGCGTCTCGGTCCTCCTGCCAATGCTCCCCCGAGACCTGGCGAAGCCGTTGCACGTACACCGCTTCGGGCAGGGTGCGGGCCATGAGGGTGTACCTGCTGTACATGTGCCGCAGTCCCTCGCGATCACCAAGACGCTCATATGCGGCTTCAAGGAAAGTGAACCAACCGTGAGGCAGCTGTGCAACATCTGTGGGGTGGAACAGCGGAACCAACAACCGCATGTTGGCATTCGTCTGATTGCTCCTCTGGGCAGAAGTCGATGACCGTTTGGTGTATGAATCGTTCGCGCGAATCAACGACACCAAGTGCAACTGTGAATCAGGCAATCCCAAAGCTGTTTCCAGCACGCGGCGAACCGCTTTCCAATCTTGCTCGTCCAGCACGTCCACGGCTTTCCAGCCATCCGCGCCCGGAAACTGATCATTCCAATACCAACGAACGGCCTCTGAAGCGTCGTTCGGGAGAGCGGCATCGGTCTGCCGCTCATCTTGCTGGTCCGCAATCGTCAGAAGCACCGCACCGACATGCTTGCAATATGAATGTTTCTGGCCATAGGGGCAGGTGCACGCGGCGGACATGACCGCTCCACCGTGAATGCGGATATCGACATCATAGAATCCGAGCGAGCCTGCCACCTGTGCATGCCACAAATCGGTGTCGTCCGTGGACTGTCTGATATCGGTGACCATGCCGGCATCACGGTACCCATACGCACGGTCGAGAATCCGCTGGTCGAAAAGTGACGAAAAATCCTGAAGTTTGCACGTGTGCTGGCCGTTCCCCATCTCCGCCTCCATCAATGACGCTGACGTTGCGCAGTTGGTGGATATTGTAGCGGGAGGATTGGATACGGGTGAGGGTTGTGCACTATTGAAATTTTACAAAAAATCTTCGAAGACTGTTTCAGATACACCTATCATTCAATAACCAAGGTGAGCGGATACAGCAATTGAGATGATCACCAGCTAGGCAACCCTTTCAAATGAATCGTCTTAGAATTTGCAACCTACTATCATCTTTCACCCATTCCATCGGATAATGTGTTGGTGTCTTTGGTTGGTGATTGGGTCATGTTCCCGACAATCGGAAGCCAAGCGGACATGGTACGGCAAAGCGGAATACAATTGCGCCTGGGATGTCTATCTGCAGCACCCGAGCACCTGTCTAATCGCTTATCTCTGTACTCAGACACGCGATACCTGAAGTAGTGTCATTGGAAATACGCTGGTCTCCCTCAAAGAATCCGGCATTGCGTAGACAAAGAATGACAATCCAATCCGGAGATATTACAGATAGTCGAGGTGCACACCCCCATACAGCAAATAAGCACTATATTTGCATCAACCCAGGTACGAATCGCGGAAAATTGCAACAGTCACCTTCGCAGCCAACATCGCTATACACCACAACAGGGGACATCACCGTGAATTATTCATGAATGAATAAGGGCGCAGCACATTATAAAGCGCTACTCTCAAAATAAATCACGAAAATACGGCTTGAGAATCACCATGCTTCTCGTGGCTGCAGATACGGTCTTGTGAATAGTGGTCAGTAAATCCTCCAGGGCTTGGGTCGAAGGGACTCGCACCAAGAGCATGTAACTTGGCTCGCCGGAAACCGAATAACAGGAAACCACGCCCTCCAGCTGCCTGAGCAGGTCCGGAGTGACCTCCTCTTTCTCATAATCCAGCGGCAACACCGAGATGAACGCACTGACCCCCAAGCCCACCGCATCATAGTTGACCTGATAACGGCAACCGGTCAAGACTCCACGCCGTTCAAGTTTCTGAATCCGGGACTGCACCGATGATGCCGACAACGACGTGAGTTTAGCCAATTCCGCCAAGGTCGTCCGGCCGTCATGGCGCAGCGTCGAGACAATCACCGCATCAGTGACATCAAATCCCGCATGAAGCAGGGCGGATATCCCATCGTTGGGACGCGGGCTTGCCACCGTGTCTCCGTCTTCACTGGATGTCGTGTAATTGTTCGGCATCTCATTGGCATCCTTCTTTGATGACTTTGACAATGCGCCCTCCTCTGTGACGACGGCTTCGATAAAGCCGCAATACTGTCCCATTCTAGCGGTTCATGACAACGCCGTGAACCGGTCTCAAATCAGATTCTTCTCCTGCAGGAACTTGATGGCCACTTCCTTGGCGGTTTTCCCTTCGACATCGACCTGGTAGTTCATATTCATCATGGAATCGTTATCAAGTACCCCATCAAGGCTTGAAATGACAGTCTTCAATTCCGGATGCTTCCGCAGGACGGCATTACGCGTGATGGATATCGCCTGGTACGGAGGGAAGAAATGGATGTCATCCTCAATCAGTTGCAGATTGAGCTTCTTCACCATGGCATCAGTGGAGTAGGCATCGGTCACATCGATCTTGCCCGATGTGAGCGCCTGATAACGCACATTGCCTTCCAACCCGCTGACCGACGCAAAATCAGCTCCCTGCTTTTCCATCTTCGGCAACAGATCAGAACGTTGCGAGAAGGCTGTCGTGCACCCCAGCCGCAATGAACCCGACTGGGCAATGAGCTGCGATAATTTCGTGACGCCCATTCTGCGTGACGTGTCCTTGGTCATTGCAAGCACATAATCGTTCGTCGACCCGAGAGGCTTGGAGACCGTAGCCTGGTGACTCTCCGCCATGCCATCACGTACCTGCCGATAGACCTTGGCGGTATCCGTAGACAGCTTCTTTTTGAGCACATTGGCAGTGATCACCCCGGTATAGTCCGTGAACGTATCGATAGTGCCCGCATCGAAGGCGGCCATGGTGACCAGCGTCCCGTCAAGATTGAATTTCTCGTTGACTTTGAGATTGGTCTTGTGCTGTATCAGTTGGCTGTAGATGTTGCCAAGGATGATTGCCTCGGTGAAATTCTCCGCCCCCACGGTGACCGTGTCGTCTGGATCGTTGCCGATAGCCGAAACGATACTTGAGGCGCACGGGACGATTAGCGATATGGTCACAGCGACCGCCGCGGCGACGTGACGCATTATACGATGAGCGCGACGTTTGCTTGCTGGTGTGGATCCGACACTCGCAGGCAGGATACCTTCCGGAGTGAGCGCCTGTTCGACCATGCCCAGCACGAAATCAAGCGCAAGAGCGAGAAGACACGCGGGAATAGCACCGAGAAGCACAAGATTGACATCGTTTGCATTCAAGCCGAGATTGATCATCCAGCCAAGCCCGCCTGCACCGGCGAACGCGCCGATGGTCACGGTGCCGACAGCGGTGACCGCGGAGATCCTCACGCCGCTCATAATGTAGGGCACGGCGAGAGGCAGTTGCACATTCCGCAGAATCTGGCCTGAAGACATGCCGATGCCTTCCGCTGCCTTCATGATGCTGGGATTGATGCTTCGCACGCCTACATAAGTGTTCTTGATAATCGGCAGTAATGCGTAGATGATGACCATGATGACCGCTGCGGGTTGCCCGATGCCGACAATGGGCACGAGAATCGCGAGCAGACCGAGGCTTGGAATGGACTGGGTGATGTTTGCCAGTCCGATGACAACAGAGGCGAGCTTCTTATGCCGTGTGATAATGATGCCGAGCGGCACTCCAACGATCAACGATAGCAGGACCGCGCTGGAAGTCATTTGCATGTGCTGGACAAACAACTGCCAAAGTTCGGCATGCCGCTGTGTTGCAACCACCCAGAACTGCGCTATGGCATTCATTGTTCCTCCTTGCATCCAAGTGCCGCCCCAAGGGTTCTCTCCAGATCGCGGGCCCGACCTACGAATTCGCGAACGAAATCACTGGCGGGATGGGCGAGCACCCGGGCAGGGGTGTCGTATTGGACGATTGTGCCATGCTGCAATACGCAGATCCTATCGGCGCATTTGACCGCTTCAGCCATATCATGAGTCACAAATACGATAGTTTTCCGGTATGCGCGATGCAGCTTTACAATCTGGTCCTGCAAATCCGTCCTGGTGATAGGGTCCAAGGCGGAAAATGGCTCATCCATGAGGATGATGTCCGGATCGCATGCGAAAGCCCGCGCGACGCCGACACGTTGCTGTTGTCCACCGGACAGCTGGTTCGGGTAGCTGTCTTTGAGCGATCGGCTGAGCTCCACCATGTCGATCATCTGGTCGACACGTTCCTCGATTTCCTTGCGGGGGCGACCTGACAGTTCCATCATGATGCCGATATTTCGGGCAACACTCATATGAGGGAACAGTCCCCCGCCTTGGATGACATAGCCCATTGAGCGGCGTAAAACGGTTCCGTCCATGGTATTGATGGCTTTTCCGTTGATATATATTCCCCCGGAGTCCACGGGCAGAAGCTTGTTGAGCAGTTGCAGGAGGGTGGTTTTGCCTGATCCCGATGGGCCGATGAGGACAACGAACTCGCCTTGTTCTACGGCCAGATCGATACCGTCAAGTACGAGCTTGTCGCCATAGGATTTCGACACGTGGGACAATGCGATCATCGGCGGGGTCGATCGTACCCGTCCTTCGCCTAAAGAACGGTGGTCCCCGGTCTCTTGTGACGTATCGCGAAGGGACTGCGCCCGTTCGGCATCATCATATGTCGCGTCCATCATCGGCCTCCTCGGATTCAAGGTGTGAATATTCAATGTGCAGTCATTCAGTGTGCAATCGTTAATTCGCGATGTTCAACGCGAGTTGACGGACACGTCCACGTCATTGACCATGCGGAACACATCATCTCCTTCACCACGCAGGATATGGATAAGGTTCTGGCATGCAATCCGCTGGCATTCGTACAACGCCTTGTCCGAGTAGAAAGCGCTATGAGGCGTGAGAATCACGTTGTCGCGTCCGACAAGAGGAGAAGCCGCGACACCTGCATCAGACTCGTCCTCCAGCACGTCAAGTCCGGCGCCGAAAATCCTGCCCGAATCCAGCGCACGGACAAGCGCCGCCTCGTCGATAAGCTGTCCACGGGATACATTGACGATAACGGGACGTCGTTGCATCATCGAGAAGGCGTTGTCGTCGAGAATATGCTCGTTTTCTGGTGTCAGCAGCATATTCAGCGTGATGATGTCGCTGGTGCGCAACAGCTCTTCCTTGGACACCAGACGCACTCCCGCATCCGCGGCCGCTTGAGGCGGGCAATATGGGTCGTACGCGATAACAGTCAAGCCGAACGCCTGCGCTCGATGTGCGACCGCACGACCGATCTTGCCCAAACCCATGATGCCGAGCGTCGAATCATCAAGGCGAATCATTCCGCTGGTCGAATTCCAGTCATAGCTGTGACGGTATTCAATCTGGCGATCATAATGCTTCAAGCTCCGGGCGACCGCGAGGACGAGCGCAATGGTGTGTGTCGCCACTTCCTGCGTGCAGTATTCCCCGATGACCGCGACCGCGGTGCCGTGTCGTTGAGCCGCATCGGCATCGACATAGTTGTAACCCGTCGCCTCGATGGAGATGCCCTTCAAGTTCGGCGCCGATTCGATGACGTCCTTGGGGAATTCCAGATAGGATGTCAAGACCCCGTCGGCATCCTTGATCGCGTTCTTCAACGCTTCGTTGTCGCCGTGATGTTCGTAAACCTCGACCTGGGTATTCTCACCGAGGGCTTCAGTGAAGAAACGCCGTTCGAGATCAAGATCACGGTTCAATGGCTCTTTATAATCGCAGATTGCTATTTTCATGTTCGAAGACTCCTAATGGGTATGCGTATTGAGCGATGGCATATGCCGTGCCGTCAGCGATGTGAAATATGCGAGACGGGCATGCGTGTGAGGACTTCGGTCGGAGGCTTGCAAGCCCAGGTGGCGCAAGCCCCGACCTGCCATCATGCGGTTTCTACGCGGCTATTTTCGATAGCGCTGTCATCGATGGCGTTGTCACCAATAGCGCTGTTTTCGACGACTCTCGGCGCGTCCTGTCCCGCCGGATGGGCGAATCGACGGAACAGTACCACGCTGAGCACCGCGATGACCGCGCAGAATGCTGCGAGATACAGGAAGATAACCGTATAACCGTTGTTGCCACGATTATCGATGAGGCTCCCGAAGAACGGCTGGAGAATGACATCCGGAAGATATCCCACGATTGATGCGATGCCTATGGCCGTGCCTGCTACTTTCACCGGGATGTTGATTTCCTGCATCGAGGAGAACATCACGCCATACAGGCACATGCTGAACAGTCCGGGGATGAGCGTCAGGATGGCGACGAGCCAGCCGTTGGCGTGTGGCCCCGCGAGTACGACAGCCAGAATGGAGATGCCGAGGATGACTGATCCAATCACAAACCATCGTAACGTGGAATGGCACAGTTTGTCCGCGATGAAGCCGCCAACAGGAGCAGCGATGAGCATGACGACATAGGAGCGCACAATCTGCAGATACCCAGATGTCGTGGAATCGAAACCAATGACATCGGTAAGGTATGGGGTGAAGAACGACGAGCAGCTGTACTGCGCGTAAATGCAGAAGAACACGATGGAAATCAGCCACACCGCGGGATTCTTGAGTACTGCCCCGAGGTCGGAGAAGTGGAACCGCTCGCTTTCCGGCGTGGCTGCCTGTTCCTTCGCGCTCGGTTCATCAAGCAGGCCCAGCAGGATGATGGCGGCGAGCGCGACAAAGGTGATCATGACGGCAATGGCCCAGAACATCCCTTGCCTCGCATCGGAAAACCCGTCGAACACTTTCAGCGCGACGGCGTTGGTGATCGCCCCGCCGGCGCCGTTGGCGGCATAGTAGACGCCGTACATAAAGCCCTGCTCATCCTCGGTGCCGATCATGCGTACCGCTTTGAGGATCGCTGACCAGAACACGAAGCCGGAGCCGAACGCGTAGAGCAGCCAGACGACAAGCGCGACAACGTAGTTGAACGTGAACATGAAAATCAGCGCCATCAGCGCAGAGCCCAGGAGTGAGAATACGATGGCCTTCTTGGCGGATATCCTGTCTGCGAGCATACCTCCCGGAATATAGAGGAATATGCAAACGAACGCATACATGGACAGCAGGAAGCCTGACTGGGTGTTCGAGATATGCATGACGTCGAGCATGGCGTCATAGAACACGTATTTGATGTATGGCAGGCAATACACCGCTCCAGCGGAGAATCCGAGCGCGATGAGTGTGAGGTATTTACGAACTGTGGTGTTCATGGTGATCCTTCTTTGGCAAGATTCGGATTGAGGTCAGGCCGCTGCCTGGAGCATTTCGCTGTACACGGCCTTGAATTGTCGGAGGAACTCATCATTCTGTTCGGTGGTACCGATGCTGACCCGCAGATGCTTGTCATACCCCCAACCGGCGCACGGGCGGACGATAACGCCTCTCCGCAGCAGACGTTCGGCAAGTTCATTGGCATCGAATGGTGTCGAGAAGAACAGGAAATTCGCCTGGGAATCAATGCAATCGCAACCGATGGCAGTCAACTCTTGATTCAAGCGGGTTCTGTCCGCCTTCATCAGGTCACAGCAACGCTGGCATTCGGGCAGGTCGTGTTCGAGCAGCGCGACGGCACCCGCAAGACCGGTACGATTCGAGTTGAACGGTTCGCTGACTGTGTCATACCAGTTGACGAATTCAGGATCCGCAAGAAGATAACCGATACGGCCACCGGCGAGACCATAGTATTTCGAGAAGGTCCGCACATCAATGACCTGACGACCTTCACGGATGAAGGAGACCACGTCCGGAAGCAGGTTCTGGTCGGCGAATTCAGCATATGCCTCATCGACGACCAGCCAGCAATCCGTCGGCATCTGGTCGATGAACCATGCGAAGTCCTCACGGTTCACCACTGTGCCAGTCGGATTGTTCGGGTTGCACAGCCACACGATTTTGGTACGCGGTGTCAGCGCCTTGGCGAAATCCTGCAGGCTTATACGATAGTGCTCATCGAGCGGCACTTCCACAACCTTTGCGCCCATGATCTTCGAGATCTCAGGATACAGGCGATAAGACTGCTGCGGGATGATGACTTCGTCGCCATCTTCAAGCAGGGTTTTCGCAATGGAATCGAGCACATTGCCGGCACCATGGCCGAGCGACACCCAGCTAGCATCCTCGAGCCCGAAACGGTCGGCAAGCAGCTCCTTGAGCTTGATGTAATTGCGTTCCGGATAGATATTAATCATTGCGACCTCGTCGCGCATCGCCTCGAGAGCGTGCGGGAACGGGCCGTACATGTTCTCGTTCGATCCGAGCTTGACAACACTGTCCAGCCCATACTCGCGCATGACTTCATCCATGCTCTTGCCGGACACATACTTGCTGCACGAGAACGCAGCCTTACGGATACCATTAACCATCTGTTATCTCCTGCTTGGCGCTAGTGGATACACGAGAGAGTAAAAGTTCCGCAGATGTACGACTATCGACACTTGTGCTACGAACATGTAAACTCAGACTTGAAAACTTGATATTTTCACCGTTCCGCAACCGTTTGCCGCCGTATTTTTTTCTGCCGTTGTGTCCATATGCCGGAATTTTCACTTTATTGCGGAATGGGGTTGAGGCACTATGAGTGCAGTAGGCAGCTAACATAAACCGTTCGGATTCTCCGAACGATACGGGTCAACAGTTCCTGACGGACTTCACCATCGTGTCATAGCAACGAAATCCCCCGATTGCGACATCGGTCTATCGTGAACCCTGAAAGGCCTTCCAAATACAACAAACCGCATTTCCGCGCTTTCCGCCACCGTGCGCGACAAAACACCCGTGATGTCAAAGCAGGAGTGCACACATACGTAAGGAGCCTATCATGCGATCAACGCACCGAATCACAACCCGAGTAATCACAGCAATGCTCTGCACCGCCGCACTAGCCGCGACATGCGGACTGGCCGCCTGCGGGTCGAGCCAAACATCGTCATCAGGGGCCAGCACCTCGAAACGAACGGATTTCGTTCTCGGCGGTTTATTCCCCGAGACCGGTTCCTTGAGCTATGTAGCACCGGCGCAGATGGCAGCGTTCAAACTTGCCGCCCAGGACATCAATGCCGCCGGCGGCGTACTCGGGAAGTCCATCACAACGACTATCGCAGACGTCAGTGACGCCGACCACGCCGACCAGAACACCGCCGGCTTACAGTCAGTACTGTCCAAGAACCCCAGTGTTATCGTGGGCAATCCCTCCAGCGGTGTCGTGAAGAACACATATCACGAGGCCGAAGGATCGAAGGTCGTAATGATCTCCAATGGAGCCACAGCGGCATCGCTATCGGGAATCAGCGATTACTTCTATAGAACCGTCCCGCCGGACACCGTCCAGGGCGCCGTGCTTGCCGATACCATCACCCAAGACGGCGTGCAGAAGCTGGCCATCGCATGTTTCAACGACGAAGCGGGCAACGGCATCCGCGATGTCGTCGTCAAGCACCTGCAATCAGCTGGCGTGGATATTGTCTATGGCGAGAAGGAGTCATTCGATCCCACAGAGAAGAATTTCTCATCATTGGCGTCTTCCATCAAGGCGTCAAATCCTGATGCAGTCCTGGTCATCACCTTTGACCAAACAGTTCCACTGATCAAAAGCCTGTCTTCTGTCGGAGTAAACACCAAGCATCTGTATTTCTTCGACGGCAACATGTCCGATTATTCGAAGACACTCGACGCCGGCATGCTTGAAGGAGACAAAGGTACGGTTCCGGGAGCCATCGCGACCGCTGAATTCCGCAAACGCCTCAAGACCATCGACTCTTCATTGACAACATATACCTTCAGCGCAGAAACCTATGATGCGGTGGTACTCGCCGCGCTTGCCGCGCAGAAGGGCGGAAGTACAGACAGCGGAACAGTCAAGGACAATCTCGCTTCAGTATCCGGCACGGATGGCGGCACCAAGTGCACAAGTTACCGAGCGTGCATCACCGCATTGAAAAACGGAAAGGATATCACTTACTCAGGGCTCGCAGGAATTGGACCATTCAATACGAAACACGACCCAAGTTCGGCAAGCATCGGAGTATTCACTTACGATGCATCCAATCTGCCACAATTCGACCACTCCCAGACCGGCAAGGTAAGTTGAGCTCCAACCAACAACATGACCAACACTCGCGGCAGGGCAGGATGGCATTGCCAACCCGCCCTGTCTTCATGCCATATTGCAGGGACCGCGACTACCCCATCGCCGCTTCGTCTTCGTTCGTTCCTGTATCATCATCAAGCACTTCAGAAGCATATTGCTCAATCGCCGTCGCCACGGCATGAATGGATTGCACCATCTGTTGCGAAGCCCTTGTCACGATGAACATACGTCTTCTGTGAGCCCGTTCAAGAGGAACTGCGGCGATTCCTCCATGCCTGTCAATCGCCAAGGTGGGCAAAGCACATACCATGCCACACGTAGCCACCGCACACTGCATTGCGGAATAGGAAGTAAACAAACCACCTACTTTGGGGGAAAAGCCCGCTGCCTTGCACAGACTCTCAACATATCCGGGAAGGTATGCCCCGCCACTCTCCATTGCCCAGACTTCCTCGGACAGATCTTCCACATTCACCACGGTACGTCCGGCAAGCCGGTGCTCGCAAGGCATCAGAATCCTCAGATCATCAACACCCAGTTCATGAATCATTCGGTCATACCTACGCAGGTTGCCGCCCAATCCCAAATATGCGACAACAGCGATGTCAATCTGATGCGAGTCCAAAGCGGGAAGGCTCTCGCTGGGCTCCATCTCCTGCACGAGGATACGAAGATTCGGGTAGCCGGATTGCATCACGGCAACAGACGGGAGCACAATACGTTCCAGTGCGCTAGAGAACGCAGCAATACGTACTGTCCCAGCGATTTCCCCGTTCGTCTTGCCGAGCGAATTGCCGATGTATTCCAGCTGCCCCAGAACAGGCCTTATCCTCGCCGCAAGATCATGTCCGGCTGCAGTGAGACGGACTTGCCTACCGGCACGCTCGAACAGCACGGTCCCCGTCTCGTGTTCCAGGGCATTCAATTGCTGCGAAACCGTGGACTTACTAACATTCATGATCTTCGAGACTTGTTGCATGGTACCCAGCACCTCGAATTGCATGAGTAGCTGCAAACGCCAGACATTCAGCATGCATCCTCCTTCCGCCGGCCGAACCGACGATGAATGCATTGTATGGCAAGTCTGTTGCATCAACCCGTACCGTCAATACCTCTTCGTTCGTATTTTCTGAACATTCTGTTCGGCAATATTCCACGTTGGAAACCACACCGACAAGTCATCATTCCGATACTTGAAGAATCACCGGTACAACAGCACAACGAAAGGACACACCATGACCATCGAACCATTCGAACGCTCCACGGACCCGTGGCATGAAGTGGAACAACATGTCGGGCATTATGGAGCCCCCTATTTCGCCCCCGATATCATCGACCGCGCTGAAGGAAGCTATATATACACGGAGGACGGGCGGAAAATCCTCGATTTCACTTCGGGTCAGATGTGTGCAACGCTGGGCCACAACAACCCGGAAGTCGTCCAGACTATCCGTACGACTATCGGCCGACTCGACCACCTGTATAGCGGCATGTTGTCACGACCATCAATCAACCTGTGCACGCATATTGCGCAAACCCTTCCCGAACCATTGAACAAGGTCATTCCCCTGTCTACAGGATCGGAGGTGAATGAGGCAGCGATCCGCATGGCGAAGACGGTAACCGGCAGGTTCGAAGTCGTCTCGTTCAGCCGATCATGGCACGGCTTGACACAGGCCAGCGCCGCAGCGACGTATTCTTCAGCTCGCAAAGTCGGCGTTCCTTGTGCGCCCGGGCAGTTCGCCATACCCACACCGTACGAGTATCGTCCCGATTTCACCGATGCGGAAGGCAAACTCGACTGGCGAAAGGAACTTGACTTCGGCTTCGACATGGTGGACGCCCAATCATCAGGCAGCCTCGCCGCATGCATCGTCGAACCAATACTGTCCGGCGGCGGCATTCTGGTACCTCCAGACGGATATCTGGCCGAGCTCAAGAAGAAATGCCATGAACGCGGCATGCTCTTGATATTCGATGAAGCGCAGACAGGTTTCGGCCGCACAGGAACATGGTATGGCTTCCAACACGATGGCGTTGTTCCGGATATCCTGACCTTGTCCAAGACACTCGGCGGAGGACTACCCCTTGCGGCGCTAGTCACCAGCGATGAAATCGAGGCAACCGCACGTGAACGCGGGTTCACATTCTACACGTCACACGTCAATGACCCCCTTGTCGCCGCAGTAGGGTGCACAGTGATGAATGTCATCGAACGCGATGACCTTCCGTCCAAAGCAGCACAGAAAGGTGACCGTCTGCATGCAGGACTCCAACGGCTTGTCGAAACGCACGACATAGTCGGTGACGCACGAGGCAGAGGGCTCCTGCAAGGCATTGAAATCGTAAAAGACAAGCAAGGCAAGGAACGCTCCGCCGCTCTTGGTGACCTCATCACCCGCAGATGCTATGAACTCGGACTTCATATGAACATTGTCTGCCTGCCCGGCATGGGCGGCGTATTCCGTATCGCACCTCCTTTGACGGTCAGTGACGCCGAACTTGATGATGGATTGACAATTCTCGACCAAGCGATTTCAGATGTCGAAACAGGACGATACCGCGATTGATGCTTAGCAACGCGATGCACCATTCCAGCCAAGAGGTTAAGCATGACGATGGATTCCCTAGAAACCAAGACTGATACAGCAACAAGGTATTGCAGCAAACAGCGTCACAGTCATAGTAGTATCAGCATCATTGTTCTTGCTAGCACCATCGTCATGCTCGTCTTGCCGTGCACGAGAACCCACACAGCGTCACAGACTGCAAGAGAAGAAATCCAAGCCATACGGGATTACGACCCGTCAGTCACGTCCGACGCCCAGGTTGCGTTCACATACTCCGGACTGCACGCGGTATGGCTTCACCGGCTTGCCCACAGACTATGGATACATAACCATAAGTTCTGTGCACAGATAATTTCCCAGCTTGCCAGAATTCTCACCGGCGTTGAAATCCATCCTGGAGCGAGAATCGGGAAAAGACTTATCATCGACCATGGTACCGGCACGGTGATTGGTGAAACCGCCGTAATCGGCGATGATGTAGTCATCTACCAAGGTGTGACATTGGGAAGCGTTGATAATCACGGAATGCTACGGCACCCGCACATTGGCAATCGCGTATTGATCGGGGCAGGTGCCGCGATACTCGGACATGTCCGCGTGGGCGACGATGCCCGTATCGGCGCGCATGCCGTCGTGCTCGATGACGTCCCATGCCACGCGACGGCGGTGGGAGTGCCCGCGCGCATCGTCGGCAAAGGGAATACGGGCCATCGGTGACATTCAGCCGGGAACCGGCACCACTAGGGGTGCAACTGCTGAATACCGTCGTCGTCCATGGTCCCCTCCGATAAGAAAAATGCCACCCTAGTGTGCTTCAGTGAGAGGCATTGGTGGCTTTTAACATAAATAAAGACTAATCGGTCAAACACCATCGCGTCAAAAGAATACACTCCGTACATGTAGTAGTCTCGACACCATTGAACCACTAGATACATGCGTCGTCATCAAGGTCACCCATGGTACAGGCGGCGGCCATGCGCGGCCCAGCCCGTGCGGATCGACTGCATGCCCGGTTGAGGCGCACCATGCCTGGTGACATGACGGGTTCCACAGGAGCCTGTCGAACGAACAGCTCGCGAGCATCAGAACGGTGACCGGGACGGGGGCCGCTGGATCACGGACTGCGCCGACAGATCCACGCAGGGGTGTAAGGGTTGTGCCGACCTGTTCCATGTCATCGAATGAGGCATATAGGAGTCAAAGAACGGAGCCTAAAGCACCACGTTGTTCCTATACGCCACGGAAGGTGCATGAGGGTGATACGGAAAAAGCCCCCGGTGACCCGGGGGCTGATGGAGCTCCTGCGGCTGGGCTTGAACCAGCGACCGTCCGATTAACAGTCGGATGCTCTGCCAACTGAGCTACGCAGGAATATCTGCTTTCGCTTTGTCCGTGGGATTAACTCCCGCGCACAATTGATATATATTACACGCAGCGAGCAGATACGCAAATCGAGCGAGCATTCGGCGTGTCGCCCGTGGTTTCAACGAAAATCGCATCCGGTGCATCAATCGCAACGATTCGACATCATGAAATAAACCCGCTTGCGGTGTGACATCCAATCGCACCGTAGGCGGGTTTATCTGCAAATCAATCGGATGAATCCAATGCCTGTCCTTGTGAGGTCCCACTCACACAACGGCCCATCCGACGGCCGTAATCACCCATTTGGCCAATCCATGCACCACCATGTGAGGATTCACTCACATAACAGCGGATATTTCAATCAGAATTAGCCCCATGACCGGTCAAGACACAATCCATGTGAGGATTGGCTCACACAGAGCCCCGCTGCACAAACAGAACAAGCAGAACAAGCAGAACAAGCAGAAGTCAGTCTCCCAAGCCAATTCCCCGAGCCAAGCCCCCACAATTGTGAGAGTTGCGAGAATCCGTTCACACACTAATCGTCGTCAGCGGCATGGCCGAGTCGATCGGGAAATCCGGGTCGGACGGCTTGACTCCAGCCTCGACCAGATTCACACCAAGCATCGCGACCATCGCCCCGTTGTCTGTGCACAGCTTGATCTGCGGGATACGAACCTCCACCCCGCAACGCTCTCCTTCTTCAAGCAGCTTGGCTCGCAACTGGGAGTTCGCCGAAAAACCACCGCCGACGATCAACGTCTTCGACCCATATTGTTCGCAGCCGTGCATCGCCTTGCGGGCCAACACGCTCGCCACGGAATCCGCCAACGACGCACACACGTCATCCACCGGGATGGCTCGTCCTTCGGCCTGCTGCTCCTCGATCCACCGGGCGACAGCGGTTTTCACACCGGAGAAGCTGAAATCGTACGGATGCTCCCGTCCGGCCTTACCCTGCGTCAACCCTTGGGGCACGCGGATGGCATGCGGATTGCCCTGCTGCGCGTGCCGGTCGATATGCGGGCCACCCGGATACGGGAATCCCAACAGGCGAGCGACCTTGTCGAAGCACTCCCCCGCCGCATCATCGAGCGTGGTGCCAACGACATCAATATGCCGCGCGACATCCTCGACATGCAGCAGTGACGTATGCCCGCCGGAAACAATCAGCGCGAGCGTGTCCGGCGGAAATGCGCCGAATTGCAGCTGCGTAACCGCAATATGCCCGATGACATGATTGATACCGTAAATCGGTTTGTGCGCAGCCCACGCAAGCGCTTTGGCCCCGGAAACCCCG
The DNA here is from genome assembly GCF_002846655.1 of Bifidobacterium thermophilum. Lineage (NCBI taxonomy): Bacteria > Bacillati > Actinomycetota > Actinomycetes > Bifidobacteriales > Bifidobacteriaceae > Bifidobacterium > Bifidobacterium thermophilum. The sequence goes on from NZ_PCGX01000012.1 coordinate 19,788, forward strand.
ACGGCGAGGCATCCGGCGAGGCCTGGACCTGCGGACACGGCAATAGCGTCGACGTCGGAAAGCTCAAGCCCGGCATCCGCGAGCGCCTGTTGGACGCACGGGACGAAGGCTTCGGCATGAGCGCGTGAGGCGATTTCGGGGATGACTCCGCCGTAGCGCGCATGCTCGTTCATGGATGAGGAGACGACGTTGGAAAGCAGAGTGTTGCCCTGAACGATGGCTGCGGCGGTTTCGTCGCAGGTGGATTCAATGCCGAGAATGGTTGGCTGGTTCATGGTTGATTCCTTTGGATGCTGATCATATGCGTTGCGCTGCGTGCCGTTCACGCTTGCTGTTTTTCGTGCTGTTCGTATGTTTCTCAAGGCGTCTCACGGATCATGCCGCATGCCGCCCGTCGCATCATCACTGGAAAGCGCAAATCCGGCGATATGCGGCGTCAAATCGAGCGCCATAGTGTAGGCGTCGACGTTGTCCGGCTGATAGTAGTGTTTGCGCCTGCCGAGCGTGGTGAACCCTTGATGCCGGTACAGCGCCAGTGCGGGTTCATTGTCGACGCGCACTTCGAGCAGGATGCGACGGGCACCTTGCGTTCGCGCGCGGCCGATCAGCCCGCCCATCAGCCGTGTGGCGATGCCCTGGCCTTGGTATTGGCGGGCGACGCCTATGGTCATGATTTCAGCGTCATCACCGTCGTACCAGTAGCCGGCATATCCGCGGATGGGCAGGGTTCCGGGCTGTGCCGCCGTCGAATGGTCGATGTCGGAATCAGAAACGATATCAATTAGATACGTGCGCGCGGGTGCGTCGAGTTCTTGGCGAATCATGGTGCTTGTCCACGATCCGCGCCCGAACAGGTCGCGTTCGAGCCCGGCGAGCGTGGCGATCAGCGGTTCGCGTTCGAGTGTGGTGTAGTCGACAATCATGGCTGTCGGTCCGTATGTCTTGTGTTCCGGTTCAGCTACGTGGTCAACGGATGTCGGCTGCGGTTGCGGCGCCGTGGTTGAGCACGTGTTTGAGCGGATTGGGGATGGACACGTCGGGCCGGCGCAGATACAGGGGTTCTGCGCTTGCCGGGGTTGCTCCCGCGTTGAGCTGGGTCAGGGCCAGTTCAGAGAAGGCCCGCAACCCTGGTTCGCCTTGTTCCGGCAGGGATGCATCGAGGACGGTGCCCGGGTGTTCAAGCTGGTTCCAAGCTTGGCTGTAGCGTTGGGCACCATGTCCGATGACGTCGACGATGATGTCAATCTGTCTGCCGCGCCCGTCGGCCTCCCGCAGCTGTTGGACGACGGCGTTCACCCGTTGCACGATATTGTTCGGATAGTCAATATCCATGCCGATCAATGTGGCGATACGGCCGCGTTCTTCCACGGGTTGCGAGGTGCGCAACGCGTTGAGGTAGGCTTGCGCGTCGACGAGCTGGAAGTACAGTTGGCGGCGCCTGGCATCGTTGACGGCAAGAATGAGCCTGTGCGGCCCATCCGGATCGGGGTCGTCATCTTGCGCCTGTTCGCCGGTGATAGATGTGAGGCTGCCGTCTTCCTTGCGCAGGAGGCCGAGTAGCACCTGCGCGTCGAGAATGTTCTGCCCGATCAGCTGGGCACCGGTCGCAAAAGCGAGCGCCTTGGCGGTGACGATTCCCGCCCTGAGCCCGGTAAACGGCCCCGGACCGGTGCCTACGATGATGCGGCTAATGTCCTGCGGCTGGATGTTCGCCTGCTCGCAGGCGCGGCTGATATTGACTTGGAGGCGTTCGACATGGGTTCGTGAGTCGGTTTCGATGATGGGCTCGTGCCCGACGAGCCCCACCGTCGAACCATATGATGTGTCAATGACCAGCGTATGCGTCATGGTGCCTCCTGCGTGTTTGCGGATCCTCAGTTACTTTACTCTTGTCGCGCGGGTGATGCTCGGGCGTTGAAGTTTGCAGCGCCCGGGCAAAAACGTGAACGGCGCTTACCGGAGGTCAGCTATGGCGTCAATCCGTCGCTGCCATGGTTTACCGACGGGAATGAGTTCGACGGTTCTGATGCCGTCGCTGGTCAGTTCCGGCGTGGCGCTTTCTGCTCCCCTGTCAGTGTGCGGGGCGGCTGGCAAGGGCCTGCCGATGTGGATGTCGAGCCGTTCGTCGGCGAGCGCGGCAGCCATTTGCTCGCCCCATTCCATGAGGATCACGGTGTTGTCGCTCGGGTTGTCGAGTTCTTCGTCAAGGCCGATGGATTCGAGCTCGTCAAGCAGCCGGTCCACGCTGTCTTGTCCCGGCGCGTACGCGTTTCCACCCAGCCGGTAGGCGTCGACATGGATGAGTGTTGCCGGCGTACCGTCTGCGAATTGGCCGTGCAGTTCGCGTGCGATGGTGAACGTGGGCGACACGACGGGCTCGTCGGCGTGCAGTCCGGCGCCGATACCTTGGGCGAGTGTGGTTTTCCCGGCTCCCAGCGGCCCGGACAGGAGCAGGACGTCACCGCCGTGCAGCATGCTGCCGATGCGGATGCCGAGCGCGCGCATCGCGTCGGCGGTGGGGACTTCGACGCTCAGCGTCGTGCCGGTCTCGCTGTGGGTTGTGTCGGCGTCGCCCACGTTGGTATGGGTTGTGCCAGCATCGCTGGTGTTTGGATTGATGGTGTGTGTCATGGCGTGTTCTCGATGTCTGGTTGTTCGGTGTGTCCGGTTCTTGTTCAGGCCACTGGCCTGCCTTTGCGGGCGATGAGTTGGATGGCTTGTTCGAGCGCGTATACGGGGTCGCCGCCGTTGGTTTTGCTTTGTTCGTCGGCCCACGCGAGCTGTTGGATGCATGCGGACAGCCCTGCGGAGGTCCAACCGGTCAGCTGGCGCATGGTGTTGCGCATGACCCACGGGTTGGTTTTCGCTTCAGCCACGGAAATGGTGCCCGCTCGCACGGCTGACGCCTTGGCGATGGTGCGCAGTTTCAGGGCGAGCGCGCCGATGAGCGCGATCGGGTCGGTGCCCTGTTGGACAGCCGATCGCATGGCGATGATGGCTTGTGTGGTGTTGCCCGCCATGGCGGTGTCGGCGACGGTGAAGCCGGTGACCTGCGGGTTGGCGGTCAGGTACTGGTTCACACGATCAAGCCCGATGGGGTCATCGTCGAAATCGAAGCACAATTGTTCGCACATGGCGGCGAGCTCGCCAGTACGCTCTCCAAGGACCGCGACAAGTTGCTGCGCGGCCGCAGGCTCAATCCGCCGGTGCCGTTGTTCGAATTGCGAGGTGACGAACTGGACTTTCGCCTTCGGATTTTTCAGGTCGGCTGGCTTATCGACACGCGCTCCGGCGCGAGTGAGCTCGTCGAGCAGCCGTTTGCCTTTGGGGCCGCCTTCATGCTGGGCGATGACAATGCTTGCCTGCCCGGGGTCGGCGACTGCCTGCTTGCAGTAGGCGACCATGCTGTCGCCGAGCTGTTCGTCGGCGTTCTGCATATTGGTGACGGTCACGATGGATACGGGCGACAGCAGCGAGGGACTGACGGCTTCGTCGAAGGCGTAACGGTCTGTCGTTGAGGCATCGAGCTCCACGGTTTCTGCGTCGGGCCGCGCGGCTGAGGCCTGTCGGCGCATATCGCGTACGGCTTCCTCGTTGAGGTAGGAATCCCCGCCACAGACAATGTAAAACGGCGGGAAAGTGTGTTTCGTGGCTGCCATGGTTCCAATCTCGCTGTATCGGTGGACATCTTCGGGTGTGTGAGGTATCGGGATGCGACAAGTCATCGATTGTGCCGGTGCCATTGGTCGTCGATCATACCGCGTGTTTCGGCAAGCCATGCCCCAATCTTCCCGCATGCCCGCCATGGGCGTCCCGCCGGAGTGCAACCCGCACGGCTGTTGCCCGCGATCGGCGGGTGCGGCCGTCGTGCGTGTCCGGGATTCATGAAGGTGCATGTATCCTGCCCGGATTGTTCCCGGCCCGCTCGCGGGCGACCATAGCGGATTGCACGGTCGCCTATGGCATGCGCACCCAAACGGATGATGCCGGGCAGCAACGCGATGACCGCTTGCACGGCGAGTGCCAGTAGCGCCCCCGGGATGCCGGACGGCCATGCCAACGCTGTCCAATCCGGGGCCGCGCACACATGGGCGGTCCACGCCATGATGGCGGTACCGCAACTAGCCAGCCATGCGGCCGCGAACGCCAAAGCCGGCACGAACGGCGCGAGTATCAGCGCAATCAGCCCGGTGATGGTGGCCCAGCTGACAAACGGCGCCACCATGATGTTGGCAAGGACGGACAGCAGCGGGATCTGCGGTTCCATAAGGATTTGTATGGGCAAGGTGAATATCTGCGCGGACAGGGTCGTTGCGACCGCTTGACTTGCTGTGTGCGGCAGTCGGCGATCCAATCGCCGTTGCAACGGCGGGGTGCACAGAGTGATGCCGAGCACCGCCGCACTGGAAAGCGCATACCCGTAGCTTGCGGATTTTCCCGGAGCAAGCGCCAACACCATAATCGTGGTCCATGCGAGCGCACTGGCGGTCTGCGGCGGACGACCGAAAAGCATGCCGATGGCGCTGAACGTTCCCATAATCTGGGCGCGCAGCACGGAATCCGACGGGTACACGAGGATGGCGAGCCCCTGATAGGCTGCGATAACACCAATTGCGGCAACAGGGCGTGGCAGGCGAATGGCGGCGCCCAGCCATTGGGCCAGTTGGGCGATGAGGATGAAATGCCCACCGGACACGGCCATCAGGTGCATGATGCCACTCGTGCGGAATTCCTGTTCGACCCGTGCCGCATACGTGGCGTCCGGCTGTTCCAAAGATCCCGGACCGATGTAATCCTGACCAAGCAAACCGCAAGTCAATCCCGGCACGAGAATCCTGCCCTGATCAGATAGTCTCGCGGTCACGGCGGCGAAGCGGTGGCGCATCCGATTGGCAAGAGAGCGGGCAGGTTGCGGCGCGCGCGTAATCCCGGTGTGCGTAAGGTCATCCACCCACAACGGTCGACTGCCGAATGCGGCTGGGCTCACGCTTGCTTGTGTGCGAATCCGCATGCCGTGGTCAAGGCTGATACAGGTGTCGCCGTTGGCGAACAGCCGTGCGCTCGCATGCGAGGGTGTCACGCGTGCGGCTTCATGCACGCCGATGATGGTGACGTCCGCCTGGCAATCGGCTCCGCGTCTCGATGATGCGGTCATCGGCGTGTCGATGTGCATATCAAGCGTGGACAGTCGCGACGCTGATGCCTGTTGGGCAATACGCATGGCCGGATCACGTTGTTGCGTCCGCTGGTGGGCGCTTGAGACCAGTATTCCCGCCCCGCTCGCCGTAAGGACCATGACTAGCAGCACGATGCCTGCGCCTGTGGGAACCGTGCCCCGCCATGCGGTGCGGATAATGCAGGCAAGGCTGCGTCGGGCATATATCATCGCTGCGAGCAATGCGAGGCTGGCAGGAAAAACCACAAGAAGAACGGGCATCATGGACGCCGTCCATACCGTGGCGCCCGGGGAGGCGCCGGAAGCGAGGTTGGCACGGTTGCAGACTGCCGAGGCGGCGAGCTCCCCCGCCCACATGGCAATGGCGACGGGCAGCAGTCTCAAATCGTGGCGGCCATCGAGCCGCACTCCGGTTGACGTCCGGCTCATCGGACGACCGCCTGGGCTCGCAGTTTTTCGAGGGTTTTCGCCCCGATGCCGCTGACGTTGAGCAGATCGTCGACGCTGGAGAACCGGCCATGCTCATTCCTGTAGTCGATGATGCGTTGCGCGGTGACCGGACCGACGCCGTTCAAGGTTTGCAGCTGTGCGGCATCCGCAGTGTTGATGTCGATACGCCCGTCATCCGTTGCAGCCGGTGTCGGCGCAGGCGCGTCCGACTGTTGTACGGCACCGGATTGCCCGCTCTGCCCGTCTTCCCCTGCTTGCGACTGCCCGCCGGCGACTGTGCCGGCATCTGGTGTCGCGTCGTTCGGGGACGCGAAGGCCGATCCCGTGGTAGGGGCGGCGGGTGCATGGGTGGCGGCATCGTGCCCGTCAAGCCGTGCAAGATTGACGGATTGCCGAATCAGGAGCCCCAAACTGGCGCATAACGCGCCAATGAGTATGAGCATGATGATGGCTGCCTGACCGGGGGTGCAGGTCAGTCGCGGGCGACGTTCCCCCGGCGTGTCTTGGCATGCCGCGTCCGTGTCTGTGCTTCTCACGCCGGCGAGCGCGGCGAGGCTGGTATACCCCGTGCCGGTTGCTGGTCCGGCTGATTCGCCGGCAGGGGCCAGACCTGTCTCAGATGCGGCTACTGAGGCAGTGTTCGTTTCGGTCCCGCCGGCGGACTCGGCCGCCGCCCCTGCTCTACAAGGCGGCGGAGGCGGCGAAAGCAGACTGCCCGGGGACGCGTCATCATACTCGGAAAATACAACACCCATGTCTCCAGCATGCCGGGGACATGGGTGCTTTGCACGCCGTCAAGGCAAATGTGGTCAAAGGATGCTTCCCCGATGCGGGAACACCTTTGGCCGGCGAATCACTCCGCCGGGACGATCGACACGATCTTCGGGGCCTTGACAATCACCTTGCGCGGTTCCTTGCCGCCGAGACGGTCGGCAACCGCTTCGAGCGCGCGCTTTTCGAGCTCTTCGGGCGCGATATCCGGGCTGACCTCCAGCTTGGCGCGAATCTTGCCCTTGATCTGCACGACCGCGGTGACCGTATCCTGACCGACGTAGCGTTCATCAGCCTTCGGCCACGGCTCATGGGCGAGCGACTCGGCGTGCCCCAGACGGTTCCACAGTTCCTCGCAAATATGCGGGGCGATCGGCGAGAGCATGAGAATCAGTGGCTCCACGGCGGCGCGCGGGACGGCCTTCAAACCAGTCAGGTGGTTGTTGAGCACGATGAGCTTGGCGATTGCCGTGTTCGGGCGCATGTTCTCCATTTCCACGGTCACGTCGGCGATCGTGTTGTTCAGGAGCTTCAAGGTCTTCTCGTCCATCGGATCGTCGGAGACCTTGACTTCGCCGGTGTTCTCGTCGACCACGTTACGCCACAGGCGTTGCAGGAAACGCATGCCGCCGATCACGTTGCGCGTGTTCCACGGGCGGGACTCGTCCAGCGGGCCCATGCTCATTTCATACAGGCGGAAGGTGTCGGCACCGTAGTTCTCGTACATGTAGTCCGGGGTGACGATGTTCTTCAGGCTCTTGCCCATCTTGCCGAACTCGCGGTTCGCATGCTGGCCGTGCCAGGTGAAGGTCGGTTCGCCGTCCGGGCCGGCCGGGCCTTCCTCGACCTCGTCGGCCGGCACGTACTGTCCGCGGTCGTCCGTGTAGGCGTAAGCCTGAATCATGCCCTGGTTGAACAGCTTGTGGAACGGTTCCGGCGAGCTGACATATCCCAGATCGTACAGGACCTTGTGCCAGAAGCGCGAATACAGCAGGTGCAGCACCGCATGCTCCACGCCGCCGATGTACAGGTCGACACCGCCGGATTCGCCTGCGGTCTTGTTGTGGTGCGGGCCCATCCAGTAGTTGAACTCGTCGGTCTCCACCATGTGCTCGGCGTCTTTGGGGTCGATGTAGCGCATGTAGTACCAGCAGGACCCCGCCCAGTTCGGCATGGTATTCGTGTCGCGATGATACTGCTTGGGACCGTCGCCCAGGTCGAGGGTGATGTTCACCCAGTCGTCGTTGCGGCTGAGCGGCGCCTCCGGGTTGGATTCGGCGTCCTCAGGGTCGAAGGTCTTCGGGCTGTAGTCCGGCACGTCGGGCAGGTTGATCGGCAGCATGCTGTCGGGCAGCAGATGCGGCACCTCGTCCTCGTCGTAGACGATCGGGAACGGCTCGCCCCAGTAGCGCTGGCGGCTGAACAGCCAGTCGCGCAGACGGTAGCTGACCGTGCCCTTGCCGACGCCGGCGGCTTCCAGCCAACCGATGACCTTGTCGATTGCCTCGTCAACACGCAGACCGTCGAGCGACAGGCTGTCGCCCTTCGCATAAGTGGAGTCGGTCGAAGAGTTGACGACGATGCCATCATGGGAGACGAACGGGGCCTTACCCTCATAGTTGGCGAGGTCGTCGTTTGAGCCGGGCAGCGGCTTGACGGTGTAGATGACCGGCAGACCGAACTTGGCGGCGAAATCGTAATCGCGCTGGTCGCCGCCAGGCACCGCCATAATCGCGCCGGTGCCGTAATCCATGAGCACGTAGTCGGCGGTGAAGATTGGCAGCTGCTTGCCGGTGATCGGGTTGGTCGCGTACAGGCCGGTGAACAGGCCGGTCTTCTCGCCGCCCTCGTCGACACGGTCCTTGGCGGTTTTCGCCTCAGCAGCAAGCCGGTACGCGTGCACAGCCTCCTTCGGAGTCGCGTACCCGCCCTTCCATGCTTCGGGCACATCCTGCGGCCAAGCGGCGGGAACATGCTCAAGCAGTTCGTGTTCCGGGGAGACCACCGCGAAGGTGGTGCCGAACAGGGTATCGGGACGTGTCGTATAGACTTCCATATCCTGTTCGCCGTCTTCCGAGGCGACCGGGAAATGCACGGCAGCACCGTGGGATTCGCCGATCCAGTTGCGCTGCATGAGCTTGACCTTCTCAGGCCAGTCGATGGTGTCGAGATCTTGGATCAGTCGGTGGCCATACGCGGTGATGCGCATCGACCACTGGCGCAGCTCGCGCTGGAAAACCGGATAGTTGCCGCGTTCGGAGCGACCTTCCGCAGTGACTTCCTCGTTCGCCAGAACCGTGCCAAGGCCCGGGCACCAGTTGACCGGGGACTTGGAGATGTAGGCGAGACGGAAATCGTTGAGCACGTCGGCCTGCTGGCGGGCGTTGAGATCACTCCACGCCTTGTCTTCGAAGCCGGGGATTGGCTTGGCACCGGACTTGAACTTCTCGACCAGTTCGCTGATTGGGCGGGCGGAACCCTTGCCGCCGTCGCGGCGGACGAAATCAGGGTCGTACCAAGCATCGTAGATGCGGGAGAAAATCCACTGCGTCCAGCGCATGTAATCAGGGTCGATGGTCGCGAAGCTGCGGCGGTTGTCGAAGCTCAGTCCCATGCGATGCAGCTGGCGGCTCATATTCGCGATATTCTGCTCCGTGGTGACGCGTGGATGCTGGCCGGTCTGGACCGCATACTGCTCGGCCGGCAGACCGAAAGCGTCATAACCCATGGCATGCAGGACGTTCTCGCCCTTCATGCGGTGGTAGCGGCTGACCACGTCGGTGGCCAGATATCCGAGCGGGTGGCCGACGTGCAGGCCCTTGCCGGACGGGTAGGGGAACATGTCCATGGCGAAGTAGGGGGTGCGGCCGTCGGCGTTCTTGCCGTTGCCGTCCGTCAGGTCACCCTTGACATTCGCCGCCCAGAACGTGCCCTGCTCTTCCCAGGTCTTCTGCCACTTTTCCTCGATGGTCTGTGCGAGCTTCGCGTTATAGCGGTACGCTGGCTCGCCTTCGTGTGCTTGCGTGTTGTCGGTCATAAACAAGGATTATTGCCGCACAACGGGACACGACGCGAGTGCCTATCCATTATCCGAACGTATTGTCGGCGGATTGAGCTTCGCGGACGGGTGGTAACCGAGCTGATTGGTCATCTCATCGGCAAAAGAGCGCCAAGTGCCGGAGGTGACCATCTGCTTGAGGATCGCGTCGATTTTCGAGGCGAGTGCGCTCTCCCCCGCCTTGACGCTTACGGCGTGCAAGGACGTGCCGAATCGGCCGGATACAACGTGCAGATACTGCGATCCTTCGTTCGCGGCGAGACCGGCGAGCGCCGCGTCATCGCCGCTGACTGCGTCAGCCTCCCCGACGAGCAGCGCGGTGACGCATTGCAGGTAGGTCGCACGCTCCTGGATGCGCGCCTTGGGCTGGAGGCTGCGAATGCCGTCGGAAGCTCCCGACCCGGTGACGGTGCACACGGTATGGCCTGCCAGGTCATCGGTGCCGGTAATCGTGTCGGCGTCGTCGGCGCGGACGAGCAGTCCTTGCGCGGCGCTCAAATACGGGCCGGCGAAGGTTGTGGCGTCGTCGCTGGAGGTGATTCCAATCGGCAGGGGTGCCGCGACGATGTCGACGAAGCGGTCGTTGAGCCGTTTGCTGTAATCGGAGACGGTGACCGACCTGAACATGATCTGCTTTTTCGCATAACCGAGCTCATTGGCCACGTAGGTGGCGACATTCACGTCGAATCCGGAGTAGGAGCCGTCGTGCAAGCGGCTCAATCCCGGCATGTCTGCGGCGACGCCGATGGTGATGGTCGGGCCTTCCGGCAGATTGGCGGACGCGTCTGAGGCGCCTTCGCAGCCTGTCAGGGATGCGGCCGCGAGGGCGCAGCAAAGCACAGTGGCAAGTATTCGTCGTGGTGTGCGCATCTGATCACCTCCGTTGCGCGTATCGCGGCTACGCGTGTCGCAGTGGTATGCGTCGCCGTTGTGAGTGTCGCCGCCATATGCTGCTGCCGTGTGTCACCGGCCTGCGAATCACCGGCGGCGATGGCGAGCGTCTGGTGTCTGACCTTACCTTCTGGTGTCTACCTAGGCGGTATGCCGATCGGCAGGCGCCCGGGCTCAGGCTCACATCACTTGAATAGACGGGAACGGGCGAGGAACCATGCAGTCAGGCCGCCCGCGGCAATGGCGAGGACGATGACGATAAGGAAGCCCCATTTGCTGGCCGTCAGCGGCATACCAAGCATGCCGGTCTGGAAATTCATGCCGTACATGGAGAACACGAGCGTCGGAATGGACAACGCGATGGAGATGATGGTGAAGATGCGCATCACATTGTTCAGGTTGTTGGACACGATCGAAGCGAAGGCGTCGGTCATGTTCGCAAGGACCCCGCTGTAAATGTTCGCCATCTCGATTGCCTGCTTGTTTTCGGTGATGACATCGTCAAGCAGATCCTCGTCCTCCGGGTATTGCTTGATCCGTGAGAGCGTGGTGAGTTTTTCCATCACGATTTCGTTGGATTTCAGGCTTGTGGTGAAGTAGACCAAGGTCTTGCTCAATTCGAGCAGCATGAGGATTTCACGGTTTTGCATCGAGTGGCGCAAACGCAGTTCGAGTTTGTCGGTTTCGCGGTCGATGATGCGCAGGTATCGCAGGTACATCGTGGCGTTGCGGTACAGGATCTGCAGGATGAACCGCGACTTCATATACGTGTTGAAGCCTCGAATGGTGCCTTCCATGAAGGGGTGGAGGACGGGCGTGTCCTGCATGCACACGGTGATGATGAGGTTCTGTGTGACGATAATCGACAACGGGATGGTCTCGTACCAGTCACGGCCGCTGCGTTCCTCGACGGTCGGGATGTCGACGATGATCATCGTGTAATCGTCTTCGGCGTCCACGCGGGAACGTTCCTCGTCATCGAGCGGGGCGCGCAGGTCGGCCAGATCGATGCCGGTTTCCTGGGAGACCGTGGCGAGCTCCACGTCGGTCGGCTCCGAAAGACATAGCCATGCGCCGTTTTCCGGTTTCTCGATCTGCTCCACTTGACCGTTGATGGTGCTGAACATTCTCAGCATGCGCTCACCTGCCTTTCATCTATGCTCTCGCCGTACGCGAATCGTGCGCCTGAGCCACCGTCCTTCTGTGGATGTTCCGCGGCCTGACTCCAAACGAGTCGCGGCGACCGCCGAAGAATCCCAAATAAGCATAATCCCTCATGGCTGGGACGAAACCGTCTTCCCGCGGTTTCACCCCATGACGTAACGCGATGTTCAGCGCGCGTTTGTTTCACGGTCACCTGGGGGTTGGGTCGCGGGTTGTCGGGTGCGCTGCGCGAGACGCGTTTTGGAGAAAACACACAAGACCACGCCGCAGGGAACCGCGGGTTACCGGTTACGCTACGCGGTGCACAGGCTTGCGAGCATACCGACCGCAGCGATATCCGCCATATGACCGTCGGACAGAATCTCAACATCTCGCCAATACGACCGATTTCATCGAGAAATTGAGAAGAAAGTCTCAATATCTCTCCACGAAGGAGCCCTCCCGCGATTTTTTAAGAACCAGTCACTCTCATCTAAAACAACCGACAGCCTGAAATCCTTGATATTCCAGACTTTTCAAGAAACTTACCCTGTCCTCATCTCGCCGAGAAATCTCAATATCTCGTCAAAACGACCGACGGACGCGAGTTGTTCGGACTTCAGACAACCGAAAGCCGTCCGTCTGAAGCAATGACAACCGGCAGCCCCCAAAATCAGAATCGGCCGGAAACGAAAAACCCCGGGACTGTTCCCGGGGTGTGAACGTGCGCCAGACAGGATTCGAACCTGCAACCTGCTGATCCGTAGTCAGCTGCTCTAATCCATTGGGCTACTGGCGCAGTCGCTGCTCACGGGAGATTCATACATCTCCATTGCGGCAACGTTCGCATCATACCCACATTTCGCGATAATCGCAACAGGCGTGTCTAAATGGGACAGTAGCGAGCCCGGACGCGCGCAACACTGCGGAACACCGTGTACGGCCGCGACAACGGGCGGGATTCGTCAAGCCGCGCGTGCCGCAGCATACGTGACCGCCGAATGTCTCCACCGCTTTGTCATGGTCGATGGTGGTTCGTCAGGCCGCGTATGCCGCGGGTACGCAATCGGGCAAAACCTGACAAGGGATGGCGATAGCCGATAACATCCGCCCAGCTGTGCATGTCCCGGCATGCGTAATACGACAGTCGTCACGGGGCACCGCCGTTCTTCAGTGCGTTCCGCAGAGTTGCGTATGTTTGGGCATACGCAAACCGTCGGTCTGCTGCAAGCTGTTGGCATCATCTCCGGGGATCTGCGGCGTTGCGCATGCCGCCGCACACGCAACCAGATGGAACGTTTCGGGCAACACCGTTGGCTTTCATATGCCTTGGTTCGCTTTGGCTCCCATGCGGCCTGTTTCCTATGCGCACGTTTCGTACACGGACGACATGGCATGACACGTGCGGGATGGCGTGATGACGAGATGACCAGATGACGGGGCGACGACATCCGCGACTTCGGGAATGTCACCCGAAATGAAAAACCCGCATCGCTCTTGCGATGCGGGTTGTCCGTGGAGCTAGGGGGATTCGAACCCCCGACCCCCTCCATGCCATGGAGATGCGCTACCAGCTGCGCCATAGCCCCGGTCGGTCTTCAGTTATCTTGTCCGTTCTTCGCGGACCTCGTATACATTACAACACCATTGGCTGATATCAAAATCGACCATCCCTCTCGGCGTGTCGCACTGGATTCTACGACGGCACATCCTCGTCAGGAATACCGCTTGAAGAGTTGCTGTTGGTTGAGATATCGCGCTTCCGGGACCGCGGTTCAGGGGCGGCAATAGAGTTCGACAGATATTCTGAAGTCCACTAGAGTCAACAATGTCAATCTATCGAAACCAAAGGTGACGCAGGGGCCGATAGCCGGCAGCCAACAACGACAACCACACACCGAACACCGAACACCACACATCGAGAATCAGCTACACACCAACCAAACAGGAAGGTCCACCGTGATTGCATCCATTATCCAAGCCGTGGCGCTATTCGCCGTGACCAACATCGACGACATCATCGTGCTTGCTCTGTTCTTCGCCCGCGGAGCAAAACAACGCAACACCACACGAACTATTCTGCTCGGCCAGTATCTCGGATTCTTCGGCATCCTCGTCATCGCCGCGGTCGCCTCATACGGTGCCGTGACCTTGCTTCCCGCCGAAGCAATCCCCTATTTCGGTCTGATTCCGCTGGCACTGGGCATCAAAGCCGCATGGGACAGCATCCGTGGCGAAGACGATGACGACACCGGCGAAGGCAAAAGCATCACCCTGCCGACAGTCGCAGCGGTCACCTTCGCCAACGGTGGAGACAATATCGGCGTGTACGTGCCGGTATTCGTATCCAATAGCCTCCCGGTGGTCATCGTGTATTGCGTGGTATTCCTTGTTCTGGTCACCGTCCTGGTGCTGCTCGCGCGCTTCATCGCGACCCGACCGGGAATCGGCGAATGGCTCGAGCGTTCGGACCGGTACCTGTTCCCACTTGTGCTCATCGCGCTCGGTGTGGTGATTCTCGTCAAGGGGCACGCGTTCGGCATATGACCGAACTGGCACTCGAACCGGGGCGAATCGTTGCGTCGGGCGCTAGATAATGCAAGCCACCCAGTCGGCTACCGGCCATTCATCGGTTACAAACCGGACAACCACACAACAACAGCGGGCGGCACGCAAATGCGTAACCGCCCACCGGAAATTGCTGTCATCGATATGATTGATTGATTATTTCGTCGCAGTACCAGACCCATCAGTCGAACCGGATGACGACGAACCGGTTCCAGAAGTATCCGAGTCTGTGCCAGTAGTGCCCGAATCAGATCCGTCGGTCGTGCCGGAATCAGAAGTCCCGCCACCGTTTGAACCCGCCGACGAACCAGAATCTGAACCCGAGGTTGAGCTCGAGCTGCTCGACGCGCTGGCCGAAGGGGACGCACTGGCAGTCGCGGACGGGGACGGGCTTGCAGTCGACGAGGCTGAGGCGCTGGAGCTTGCGGACGGGGATGGGCTCGCGGTCGCGGACGGCTTGTCGCTTGGCTTCTCGAGCTGATGATCGTCATCACGCCGCGTCTGCGAATCGCTGGGGGTCGGAGTCGGAGTCACCCGCGCATTGCCGACCATGTCACGCACCACGCTATCCGTGCCCTCGCCGCGGGTGACCAGCATGATGACGCCTGCGGTGATACCCACCGCCACCAGCGCACTGACCACGGAGATGATAATCGCCACGCGTTTGGTCTTGCGAGCGCGTTCAGTGTTCGCCGAACCAGACAGGTGCCGGGCGGCCGTCGTCCCGGTCTCGTTGCCGGAAACAATAACGCGCCCCTGATGGCCGTCCGCACCAGTATGGTCATGAGCGGCCGCGGACACGCCGGAAATCACACGGGTGGCATCATCCGCAGGCTGCATCACCGTGGTCGCGTCCGCAGCACCAACCGTGGGCATGGCACGCGTTGCATCGGGCTTGGTCTCCCCTTCATCCTGGGTATTCCTCGCGTTCGCGGCACTCTGGTCGCCCTGCACGGGCAGCACGGTGGTCTCGTCACTGCTGATCCGACGAGGATGGCTCGCGGTTTCCCCGTTCGAGCCGTCCGAATCAGCGCTCTGGTCGGTTTGCTCCCCCTCGATCTGCTCGTCATCGCCGCCTTTGACATCCTGGAGTTTTTCCGAAGACGCTTTGAGGATGTTCTGGTACAGCTGCGAGGACACCGCGGATACAATCGAGCCGACAGCCACGCCAATCACCGATCCGGCGATGCCGATTCTGGCCGACAGCAGGAACGAGGTGACCGCCGCAAGCGCACCGGCGACAAGTTGCGGTACAGAGATTCCCTTGAAAAAGTTCTTCACATTGCTGACTGTATCGGAAAAAGGAGGAACACGCTGGGCGTGGGCTGAAAAATCGCGCCATGCTCACAATGCGGATGCGTGTCGCAAACGTCAGATGTATCGGTTAAGTCGTTGAGCCGTCGTTCCTTCTCGCCGTATACACGGTGCGATGTCGGCTCTGGTTCGTTCAACGGCCGGGCTGTTTGTTCGCGCGTATGGGAATAATAAGCCGGGTGACTTTCAACGACACCTTGACATTTTCTCAATCGTCCGCCGTGCCCGATGCACCGGAAGGCCTTCCGGAAGCTGTGTTCTGGGACATGGACGGGACGCTGATCAATTCGGAAGTTTACTGGGCGGCGGCCGAGCGGCATGTCATCGAGCTGCATGGCGGCACGTTCAGCGACGAGGTACCGCTGCGTGCACGTGGCCAGTCTACCCCGCGTCTGCTCCAGATTGTGCAAGAGTATATTCCCGCGCATGTGGACCCCGATACACTGCGCTCCGAAATCATCGGCTATGTGATTGACCGCGAGCGCGAGAAGCCTTGCTGGGCGACCGGTGCGGTCGAGCTGCTTGACGTGCTGTCGCAGGCTGGGATCCCGAACGTGATTGTGTCCGCCTCCCCTCGCGCGATGGTCGACAACATGGCCCGCCAGGCGCCCCAGGGCGCGTTCGTCGGATACGTGTGCGGCGAGGACGGTCTGCCCGCGAAGCCGGACCCGGCACCGTACTTGCGCGCCGCAGAAATCGTGGGCGCTGACCCTGCCAACTGCCTGGTGTTCGAGGACTCCCCTGTCGGTTTGCAGTCCGGCGGCGCGAGCGGCGCGACCGTCGTTGCAATCACCGGGTTCACGCCCGAAGGCGTGGTCTTCGACGGCCCTCAGGTGACCAATATCAAGGATTATGTAGGACTTAGCCTCGACGATCTGGCGAATTTCATGGAGCTCGGTTCACTCGAGAAGTGATTGCCGGGGATACCGGTTCCACGCATCAATACGACTTGGATACGACTGGGCTGCCTCGCGTTCTGGTAGGGTGCCGCCGCTGAGTACGCCACGGTATTGGATTCGTGCAGAAACCAGGACGGCTGCCGATCTTCTGTCGACACCGGAAGTTGCTTCAGCGTCGGCAGAAGGTTGGTGTTCTGCTTCTACCGACGCTGAAGCGTCCCTCAGTGTCGGTAGAAGGTCACACGCGCAACACAACTGTAGGGTTTGTTTCCCGCACCGCTCATATGCGAGTCCCGTCTAACGTGACCAGTTTCGGAAACAGCCGCAAAGACCGACGGCGGGATTATTTGCGTTTGGTCACCACGGACATAATGACCGCCACGAAAATCAGCGAGAAACCCACGATTGAGGTCCAGCCGATTGCTTCGCCCCAGAACATCGCGGAGAATGCGACGGCGAACAGGCTTTCCGTGCACATGATGATGGCCGCGCTCGACGGCGGCACGTGCGCCAGACCGATATTCTGCATGATCTGCGCCATCGTGGTCGCTCCGATCAGCAGATACAGGAAACTCATGATGACATCGGGCGCAAGCCATGACGCGTTCGGAAGCGGTTCAGTCAGCAGCGCGCCAACCAGGAAGAACACGTCGGCGACGGCGAATTGCATGAAAGTGACGGCAATCGGATGGAAGTGCTGGGTGTAGCGTCCCAGGAAGGTGAGATTGAACGAGAAAATCACCGCGTTCGCGATGGTCATCCAATCGCCTTGGCTGAGCGCAAGCGAGCCTGATCCGGGTTTGAGGGCGACGAAGCCCACGCCGGTCAGGCAGATGATTGCGGCGACAAGATTGATCAGTTTGGGGTGCTGTTTGGCGACCAGCCATGCAGCGAACGGGGTGAGCACGCAATACGAGGCGGTCAGGAAGGCGCTGCGGCCAGGATCAATGGTTTTCAGGCCTTCGGTCTGCATGATCATCGTGCCGTAGTAAGTGACGCCCACAACCAGCGCGGGAATGATGATATCGCGGGTGAGCGCGGGAATAATTACCCGGTGGAACAGGACGAACATAATCAAGCAGGAGCCGGTCATACGCATAGCCATGAGCCATTGGGGCGTAATGGCACTCATCGCCACCTTCGCGACCAGATAGCTGCCACCCCACAGGGCGGCGCAGCACAACAGCATGACACGCGCAAGGTTCGGCGGGAAGGTGCGCGACATACGGCTGCGGAATTCCTGAAAGCGGCTGCGTGCACGCATATGTCTCTCCTCCTTCGCCTCGCGGGCTTCGATGCTCGGCATGATGATTCCGGCGTGGGTGTGCTGGCCATCGTCGGTTTCGCCGTACTCACGATAGCCACCGCGCGGAAAGAACACGCCCGGAAGTCATCCGATTTTTCACAAGGTTCACCTCGTTGAAATCTCACGCCGCCGTCTAAAGCGGGGCGTCTCGGCAATGTCGAACGGGGTCCAGCCGACGACGACCTGTGTCGACTCGAAGGTCTCGACGCCCGCGGCGAAACCGTCGTGAGATACCTCACAATCCGCGGTGTCATACCTGCAATGCCCCGGGAACTGCCGTAAGCTGGTATCACCGGTTCGTACAAGCGCCGACGACCCGGTCGGCAGCCGCGATGCGGCGGCGCGCAAGGCGCCCGAACGGCACACGCAGACCAGTACCATGAACCACAAGCGAAAGGAACATCATGGCCACCATCACCCCGGAAATGAAGGAATTCATCGCCAACCACCTGCCTTGGGTGGCGACCATCAGCAAGGACGGACAGCTCAACATCGGCCCGAAGATGTCCACCTTCGTGCTTGACGACCATCACATCGCCTACCACGAGCGCACCGCCCGCCAGCATTACCAGAATCTGCTGGACGGCAGCGAGCTGGTCATCGGCGTCGCGGACCTGAAGACCAAGACCGGCTACCGGTTCCGCGGCAAGGTGACACTGCACAGCGATGACGCGATTTATGAGGAGCAGGTCAAGGTCGCGGAGCACAACGGCACCAAGAAGCCGGCGGTCGTGCCGGTGCTGGAGGTCTCCGAAATCGACGACCTGACCGCGGGCGCGAAGGCCGGCACGGTCATCGAAAAGGACTGAAAAGGACTGAACGCGGGCAAGAACGCGAGCGGCGGCATGACGGAAACCCGTCTGCCGCCGCTTTTTCGTTGTTTTATCTTCTGCCGCAGCCCCGCTATCGGCCCGTATAGCGGCGGATGTCAACCGGCACGTGCATCCCGCCAAAGGTGCCTGGATGTTCATCCCATACGCCGGGAACAATCGCCCCGCAATCAGGGCATGTCCCGTCGGCGGTCAGCCGGTATCCGGTGATGTCGTACCAGTCGCGCTCAATCAACCTCGCCCCGCAAGACGGGCAGTATGTGGTGCCGCCGTCGCGGTCCGACACGTTGCCCGTATACACGTAGCGCAATCCCTCTTGTAGCGCAATCCGGCGTGCGTGCAAGAGCCGCTCCTTAGGTGTCGGGGGCACGTCACGCATGCGGTAGTCGGGATGGAATGCGCTGAAATGCAGGGGCACATCGCGTCCGCAATGTTCACGCAGCCATGCACATTCGGCGTGCAAGGTCCTGTCGTCATCGTTATGACCGGGAATGAGCAATGTCGTCAATTCCACCCAGGTGTCCGTGCCGTTGACCGCGTAGTCGATTGTCGCCAGCACATCAGCCAGATGCGTGCCGGTGTCATGCCAATAGAAATCCTCGGTGAAGCCTTTCAAATCGATGTTCGCCGCATCCATGTACCGGTAGAATTCAGGCCGCGCGCAGGCGGACATGTATCCTGCCGTGACCGCTACCGTGCCGATGCCATGGTCGCGGCAGGCGTGGGCGGTGTCGATGGCATATTCGGCGAACACAATGGAATCGTTGTACGTGAACGCGACAGACGACGCGCCGCACCCCTTCACCGCGTACACGATGTCATCAGGCTGAGCATCGACCGCATAAGTATCCCAGATACGGGACCGCGAAATATCCCAGTTCTGGCAGAACCGGCAGCCGCTGTTGCATCCGGCGGTGCCGAAGCTCAAGATCGCGGTGCCAGGATGCCAATGATTGAGCGGCTTTTTCTCCACCGGGTCCAACGCGAATCCCGAACTGCGTCCATACGTGTCCAGCATGATGACACCGTTATGGTTGGAGCGCACGAAACAGAAGCCCCGCTGACCGTCGCGCAGCTTGCATCCGCGTGGGCACAAGTCGCATTGCACACGGCCGTCCTCCAGACGATGCTGCCACCTGCCGATCGCCGGATCGCCGGGAACTGGACCCGTCGTCACCTCGCGTCGGCCGTCCGAGCGTGGGGACGGCGCCTCATAGGTGTGCGAAAACGGGCTGGTCGGTTGGAATCCCCCACGCATCGATGCCGCGACCTCGTCCGGGTGGGGCTGATCGAGCGGCTGCCCGGCATCCGTGGATCCGTGTGACGGCTGTGATTCGCGCTCATGCATGGTGGTTCCTTTCCTTGCCGGTAGCATCGGTGTCGGCTGCGTTGGCTGTGTCGGGGGCGGCGGCACCGGCGGCTTCTGCATCAGTCTCCGACGTGCCGATACGCGTATCCTGTATTCCCTTCTCATCGTAGGCACTGACGGTGTACGTCCATGCTGCGAACCGCGCATCATTCCACGTGGTGTCCGCGCGCAAGCCCGCTTTGGACAGCAGATGACCGACGAAATCATGCGGATGCGGCAATTGATCCCACACCTGTGGCAGGAAGGTGGCCTGGTGCCCGCGCCCGTCATCGATGACCAATCCGTCATGCCGGGGCACAAGCGAGGCTTCCAGCTGCGCGCGCGAGGTCACAGGCAACGCCCGCTTCGGGGACAGGACGGACACTTCGATGCTGATGGCGGGGTATTCCCACGGTTCCACCGGGCGGAAGCGCGGGTCATGGCAGGCGGCGTCCACGGTATGACAGGCGACATCCTCACCCAACGGACGGGTCGGCTCAAGCGATCCGATGCACCCACGCAAATCGCCTTGCTCGTGCAAGGTGACGAAACAGGCGCCGTCATGCTTCAGCCACGGGTGGATTTCGCTTGTTTCCGCTGCGGTCGGTCCGTCGGAGTCGATGCCGCAATATCTGGCGAGCGCCGCCCGTGCGAGGCGAGGCAATACTTCCGCGGCTTCCTGCGGCAGGGATTCTTGCTGATTCTGCGGGTCTGTGCAGGCATTGACGGTATTGCGGGCACGGCTGTCGGCATTGCGGACGGCATGACCGCTGTGCTCGCAATCGCCATCGTTCTCGCGGTCTTCACCGTCGCCGTCATTGTCACCCTCCCACACGGCGAAAGAAGCGTAGCCGACAACCGCCTGATCAGGGTCGGCCATGTCCGGGCGGCGCATCGGCAATCCCGAATCCGCGAGCGCCAGCACTCCCCCGTCGCCCGATGTTGAGCAGCCAAGCGGCCTGATGGTAAGGCCGCGACGCCGGCACACGTCAATCAGCCCGTTAATCGGGTAGGCGCCGCAGGCGTAATCGGGCACAATCGGCAGAATTCCGCCTGCAATGCGCGCAATCGTGTCATCGTCAAGCTGGCGCGCCACGTGTTCTGGATGGTAGTGGGATAGGTCCGAGCTGATGATGACGACGGTCGCGGGGTCCGTCCAGAACCGGTCAATTAGTGCACCAAGCTCGCCGGGAGTGGTGTCCCCCGCGTTAAGCGGGATGATGCTGGTCTGCGGGCCGAGGACACGTTGAATCCAAGGGATATGTACTTCGACGGCATGTTCGCGCCGGTGGGTGTCATCGTTGACGATGAAGCCGGGGGTATCGGCGTCGAGCGCGGCGCATTCGGCTTCGGTGTCAAGGGGCACCGTGCCGAGCGGGGTGTGCCATGAACCGGCGGTGCAGCATGCGGTGCCGTATACCGGCACGCGGTGAGTGGGACCGATGATGACGGCACGGCGGATTTGTCCACGGCCGCGTGCAAGCAGACTGTAGGCTAGTGCCGCGGTGGTGCCGGAGTATACGTACCCGGCATGGGGTGCGATGACGGCTTTCGGGGCTCCTTCAGGCAAGCGGCTGAGCAGATTGTTATGGTGGTCTAGCAAGGTGCGCGCATAGTCGAGTTGGCGGTCGATAATGCCGCGTAGCGCGTCCGAATCGGCCGGGTAGAACGTTCCGGCGACGGCAGGTTGGCGGATTGCCCCCTGCCAGATCGGGTTCGCGCACGTCGGTATGCGCGGCTTGCGTCGTTCTGTTCCTGCCGCGACGTCGCTGCCGGGCATATGCTCATGTGGTGTGGTCATGGCGATCACCTCTCCCCTTCGATGATAATCGAGTGACGGGCAAGAGATGAACAAGCGGTGAACACAATGCATGGTATGCCCCGCAACCTGGTCGGCACGCGACATGGCTGGGACCAGCGCACGGCGAACACTGATGCACCGCCGACATCGCCACACGGCCTGCAAAGCGACACGGCCGGCACCACCGAACCGTTGCCATGCAAGACGCGCGGACGTTCGGATCCGGTGCGTGCCCATTCACAAACTGTCTACGCTCACGGCGGTCCTGGCGTAACCAGTTTGAGTAACTATTCAAACTATCTACGCTCACGACCTCCGTTGCGTCACCAGTTTGGGTACGCATACCAACTGGCTACGCCTAACTGCTTCTTGGCGTAGCCACTTTGTGAGGGAGAGGGAACTGCAGCGGCAGGATAGATTGCCAAGCAATCAGTGCAGCGTCGGGGCTTCCCACTGGTCCGTGTCCGCGATCGCGGGGCCGTGGTTATACTCGGTCATCCGCCAGCGCACGGTGCCATCGGGCTGATCAGCTCCGGTCAGACGCGCCCAATGAGCGTTGAACATGGAGGTCATCGCCCCGAAGTCATGATTGCCTTGCGCCATGCCGAGCAAAGTCTGCAAAGTCTGGGAAATCCATGCCCCATGCGAGAAGACGAACAGCGTGGTGTCCGGGCCGGCACGATGCGACCAGTCATCAATCGCTTCGACGCCACGCTCCCCGACCGCGCCTTTCGTCTCGGCGCCATGCTTGAGCTCTCCGCCCGCGAAATGCCGCCATGACTGGTAGTCCTCGGTGAAATCGCGTTCAAGCTCCTCAAGCCGTAGGCCTTCCCACGCACCGAAACTGCGTTCACGCACCCGTGCATCCGGGTGCACGTCAAGCCCGAGCGGATCAGCGAAGGCGTGCGCGGTTTGCACGGCCCGGCCAAGATCTGAGCAGACGACCAGCTGCTTGGGGATATCCGGACGACCATCGACATACAAATCGCGCAAGGTCTGTGCCGTCTGACGGACCTGCCATTCGCCGACTTCATCGAGCGGGATATCCACCTGACCTTGCAAGCGATGCTGCTCGTTGTAGGCGGTACGGCCATGCCGCACGATGATAATCGACCTGACATGCGGGCCGGTCGGCTGGACGCGACGATGCTCAGGACCTTGGTATTCCCCACCCATACCGGGGGTACGATTCACCATGCTCACTGCTCGTCGGCGTCCGCGGACGCGGGTTCGGACGCGCCGGAGGATTCGGGTGCTTCAGACAGCTGCAGATCGATGGCCGGGCAATCCTTCCACAGGCTTTCCAGCCGGTAGAAGCGCCGCTCCTCCTCGTGCATCACGTGGATCACGAAATCGCCGAAATCAAGCAGCACCCAGCGGCCTTCCTGCAGGCCTTCGCGTGAGCGCGGCTGCAAATGGCCACCCTTGGTGTACAGGTCCTTCTCGATTTCCTCAGCGACGGCGAGCACCTGACGTTCGTTGGACGCGGTGACGATCATCATCACGTCGGTGATGGCGATCGGCCCGGTCACATCGAAGGCGACGATATCCGTGCCCTTCATGCGGTCGGCCGCGGCTGCGGCGATGCGGACGGCGTCGATGGAACTTTGCAATGCGGTCATATCAGCGCTCCCAAGCGGGCTTCCAGCCCTCGATATTGTGTTGTGTGTTCTCGGAGTATACCATCGTATCGTCGGGCACGTCGTGACGGACGACAGACCCGGCGCCGGTGGTGACGCCATCGCCGACCTCGACCGGCGCGACGAACATGTTGCCGGCACCCACATGGACGTTGGAGCCGATCTTCGTGCGGTTCTTGTGCACCCCGTCGTAGTTGGCGGTAATCGTGCCGCCGCCGATGTTGGTGTGTTCGCCCAGCTGGGCGTCGCCGATGTAGCTCAGATGCGGAACCTTGGTGCCGTTGCCGATATGGGCTTTCTTCATTTCGACGAACGCACCGGCCTTGGTTTCCTCGCCCAGCTCATTGCCCGGACGCATGTAGGTCCACGGGCCGATATTCGCTGCCCGCCCGACATGCGATTCCTGGACACGGGAACGTTCCACATGCGCTTCGGCGTCGATTCGCGCGTCGATGAGCGTGGTGTACGGACCGACGACCGCGCCTTCGCCGATGGTGGTCGTTCCTTGCAGGAAGCTGCCTGGAAGAATCTGCGCGTCCCGTTCGATGCGCACGTCGTCATCAATCCAAGTGGTGGACGGATCAAGGATGGTCACGCCCTGACGCATCCAGTATTCACAGACGCGACGGTTGTGAGCGGCGGCGAGCGCGGCCAGCTGTACGCGGTCGTTGACGCCTTCGACACTCAAGGGGTCGGGAGCCGCCCACGCGCCCACCCGACCGGTGTGGCGAGCGGTTTCGAGGGCATCAGTCAGATAGAATTCGCCTTGCGCGTTCTGGGAATCAAGCCCGGCAATCGCGGCGGCGAGAACCTTCGCGTCGAACACATACACGGAGGTGTTGACCTCGCGGACGGCCAGTTCGCTGCTGTTGGCGTCCTTCTGTTCGACGATGCGCAGCACGCTGCCGTCGCTGTCGCGGATGATGCGGCCGTACCCGGTCGGGTCGTCGAGCACGGTGGTCAGTACGGTCGCGTCGTTGCCGCTTGTGCGATGGTAGTCAAGCAATCCGGACAAGGTCTTGGTGTCGAGCAGCGGCATGTCGGAGGCCGCGATGAGCACGGTGCCGTCGGCCTTGCCTTCGGCTGCGAGCTGGTTCATCGCGCACTGGACTGCGCGACCGGTGCCAGGCAGATCGTCTTGGTTGACGATTTCGACGAATTCGTTGTAGGAGCGTGCCGCCTCGGCGACACGATCGGCCTGATAGTGGACGACAACGGCGAGGGTTTCCGGATCAAGACCTGCAACGGACGCCATGACCCGCTCAAGGAAGGTCTTGCCCGCGAGCGTATGCAGCACCTTCGGCGTGGCGGAACGCATCCGGGTGCCTTCCCCTGCGGCAAGAATGATTGCGGCTGACAATGTCATACGATGAAATCTCCAATTCTTCGTAACGGCGCTGCGCCGGACGGCCATGCGTGAGGCGTCTGACGGCGGCACGCCATGCTTCGAGGATTGTAACCGTCGGGGGCGGACATGGGGGCGTCAGCACAAGCTGTCATCCATGCCTGACTGATGTCAGTGCCAAATGCGGAAGCGGCTTTGGTTCCGCTTCTGCCAATGCCTAAGGACAAGTCAGCGTCGAATGCCCACGTTGGCAGATACCCCGAAACTGTCTACGCTGACAGTCCTCTCAGCGTAGACAGTTTGTAGGGAGTGTGGGAAGGATGGCGGTGAAAGCAAAACGCACGGGGCCGTTGGGCCTCGTGCGTTTGTGAT
Source organism: Bifidobacterium thermophilum (assembly GCF_002846655.1). Classification (NCBI taxonomy): domain Bacteria; kingdom Bacillati; phylum Actinomycetota; class Actinomycetes; order Bifidobacteriales; family Bifidobacteriaceae; genus Bifidobacterium; species Bifidobacterium thermophilum. Next base: position 44,700 of record NZ_PCGX01000012.1, read on the forward strand.
GCCGTTGCCGGACCCGGACTCGCGGGCCCGGCCGGCGTGGGTTCCGTGTTTCGCGCGCGGAACCGTTTCGGGTTCCCCCACCTGGACTCGAACCAAGACAAAGGGTTCCAAAGACCCGTGTGCTGCCATTACACCATGGGGGATCGGCGGTTTTCACCGCCAAGTTGCTATTATGCCATACTCTGGCGTTTCGTCAATCCGTCCGCGCGTCTTTCAGCGCCGCCGGACCGACAAACCGCAGAATTCAAGCGAACAGGAAGCCCTGCCCGTGATGCACCGGATAGGTGTCAAAGAGCTCTGCGACCGAGCCGTCCTCGAACACCGCCTTGATAGCGCTGGCGAGCAGCGGCGCGATGGACAGGACCGTCAGGCCATCCCAGCGCTTCTCCTCCGGAATCGGCACGGTATCGGTGAGCACGACCTCGCGCGCACCGCAGTTCTTGAGCCGTTCTACCGCAGGACCAGACAGCACGCCGTGGGTGGCGACAACGGTCACGGACTTGGCGCCCGCGTCACGCAGCACATGGCATGCACCGGCGATGGTGCCGGCGGTGTCGATCAGATCGTCGACGAGCACGCAATCCTTGCCTTCGACTTCACCGACCACACGGTTGGAGACGACCTGATTCGGCCGGGTGATGTCGCGGGTCTTGTGGATGAAGGCGAGCGGGCCGCCGCCAAGGCGCTGCGCCCACTGCTCCGCCACACGGATACGGCCTGCGTCCGGGGAGACCACGGCGACGTTGTCAAGCTGGTTGGCGAACCGGTCACGAATGTAATCGACCAGGACCGGCATGGCGATCAGATGATCCACCGGGCCGTCGAAGAAGCCCTGGGACTGGGCCGCATGCAGGTCGACGCTCATGATGCGGTCGGCGCCGGCGGTCTTGAGCAGATCGAACATGAGACGGCAGGAGATGGGCTCGCGGCCGCGATGCTTTTTGTCCTGGCGCGAGTAGCCCAGCAGCGGGCACACCGCGGTGATGGAGCGGGCGGATGCGCGCTTGAGCGCATCAATCATGATGAGCTGCTCCATGATGGACTTGTTCACGGGGTTGCAGTGGCTCTGCAGCACAAACACGTCGGCGCCACGAACCGATTCGGTATAGCGCACATACATCTCGCCGTTCGCGAAATCGTATGCCGTAGTTTCCAGCACGTCGATGCCAAGTTGCTTGGCAACATCCTGCGCCAGCCTGGGGTGCGCCCGGCCGGTGACGAGAATGAGGTTTTTATCAGGCTTTCCTTCGAGGATTGCGCTCACCGTGTCTCCAAACGTTGTTCGCTGAAGTGGACGTATTTTATAGTAGCCATCCGCATTGACCGGCTCAGGCGGACACGTGCGTGTCCTTGGCGCCGCCGCCGGCAATCCCACGATACAGGCCGTGCTTGCCGATATACTGCACGACGCCGTCAGGCACCAAGTACCACACCGGCTCGCCGTGAGCCGCCCGCCGCCGCACATCGGTTGACGAAATCGCCAATGCCGGAATCTCCAAGGTGTCCACATGACCTTCGCTAAGCAGCTGCGAGGACGGGCTCGTATACCCCGGCCGCGTGACCGCAACGAATTGCGCGAGATCCCACATCTTGTCGGCGTCCTTCCAACGCATAATCTCCGCGACCGCGTCCGCTCCGGTGATGAAGAACAATTCGGCGTCAGGATGCTGGGCGTGGATGTCGCGCAGCGTGTCGATGGTGTAGGTGACCCCAGGACGGTCGATATCGACGCGGGAAACCGTGAACTTTGGGTTCGAGGCGGTGGCGATAACAGTCATGAGGTACCGGTCCTCGGCGTTGGTGACATGCCTGTCCAGTTTGAACACCGGGCGTCCGGTCGGCACGAAAATCACCTCGTCGAGGTCGTATACCCATGCGACTTCGGAGGCGGCAACCAAATGCCCGTTGTGGATGGGATCGAAGGTGCCGCCCATGATGCCGATACGCGGCCGGCTATGCCAATTGCCGCGCGCGGACCTGCGCGAGGATGATCCGGGCGTGTCGATTTGCGGGCGTTGCAGCAGGTCCGACATACGCCGGCCTGCATCGGACTGGCCTGGCGCCGGCATGCTCGTCTCAGATGGACTGCCACTCATGCCTTGTCTCCGTGGTGCTCGCCGTGATGGCCCGCATGTTGCTGACCAGCCTGTTCAGGTTGCCCGGAACGATTGGCCTGCTCGGCATGCTCGGCGATCTGGCGCTGCTGCTTGTCGGCGTCCTCGGTCTGCTCCTCGATCTGCTCGGCGGTCGGATCAGGCTCCTTGGGATCGATCTTGCCCATATCCTCGTCCCATTCCTGCTGGACGACCCGCCGGATTTCCGCGAAGGTGGGCAACAGGAAATCAGGCTGATACAGGCGCCGGATCTCCGCCACCCGTTCGGTGATGCGGATCAGCGTATCCGTCATCCCGTCGATATCCCCCTCGCGCTCCATGGCGGCATACTTGCGGATGTGGTCTTCCATGACGCGCATATGCTCGGCGACCTGCGCCTGCTGTTGCTCGTCGAGATCGACCACGTCAGGCGCATCATTCTCCGGCCACCCGATGAGCACCGCATCCGCGTATTCCAACGATGCCCGCTGGGCGGCGGTGGCGATACCGTCCTCGATTTGCACGAGGAACACATACCTCACGGTACTCAGACGTTCCGCCGCAACCCGCAGGGCGAGCTTAGGGTCATCCAGATCGATGCCGCGGTCTCGCGCCAATGCTTCATTCACTGCCACTTGTGTCACCTTCGTTTCCTTCACGGTTCCTGCGAACCGCCCCTGATGCCGTCATACCGGGATACCGGGATGTATCGCCGACGCGCCTTCCGGTGCGTCGCCGCGAATTACCGGCGCACCTGCCCGGTGCCGTAGCCGATCCACTTGGTGGTGGTCATCTCCTGCAAGCCCATCGGGCCGCGCGCGTGCATCTTCTGCGTAGAAATACCAAGTTCGGCGCCGAAACCGAAGACGCCACCGTCGGTGAACCTCGTAGAGGCGTTGACCATGACCACGGCGGAATCCACGAGCCGGGTGAACCGCTCGATTGCGGAATAATCCTCGGCGATAATCGATTCGGTGTGCCCTGTCGAATGCATGTTGATATGCCCGATCGCCTCGTCCAGCGAATCGACGACCTTGACACCCATTTTCAACGCGAGATATTCGGTGTCCCAATCCTGTTCGTCCGCCTGCTCGAGGTCGATGCCCTCGATGCCGGCGGCGTCGATGATGCCATAGGCTCGCTCGTCGGCGCGCAGCACCACATTCGCCTCGGCGAGCGTCTGCGCAGCAAGAGGCAGGAAAGTTTCGGCGACATCGCGGTGCACGAGCAGCTTCTCCGCCGCATTGCAGACCCCGACACGCTGGGTTTTCGCGTTAAGGATGATAGGGATGGCCTTGTTGAGATCTCCGGAACGGTCAACGTAGATGTGGACGTTGCCGGCGCCGGTTTCGATGACCGGGACCTTGGAGTTGCGTACCACGGCCTGGATGAGGCCGGCCCCGCCACGCGGGATGAGCACGTCGATATGGCCGCGCGCCTCCATCATCGCGGTAGCGCCTTGGCGGCCGTAGGCGTCGACCGTGGCAACAAGTGCCTGGTCGAACCCGTGTTCGGCGATGGTCTCGCGGATGACACGCAATGTGGCCGCATTGGTGCGTTCGGCTGCATGGCCACCGCGCAGGATGGCGGCGTTGCCCGATTTGAGGCACAGCGAGGCGACATCGACCGTCACATTGGGCCGGGCCTCGTAAATCATGCCGATGACGCCGATGGGCACGCGTACCTGGTTGAGGCGCAACCCGTTGGGCAGGTTGTACCCGCGCACGATTTGCCCGATCGGATCGGGCAGCGTGGCGACATGCCGGATGCCTTGCGCACTGGCGGCGATGCGGTCCACATCGAAACGCAGGCGGTCGAGTTTTCCTTCATCCATGCCGGATTCGAAGGCTTCCTGCATGTCCTGTTCGTTGGCGGCGGCAATGTCGTCGGCATGCGTGTCGAGGGCGTCGGCGATGGCGAGCAGCAGCTCGTTCTTCGCTTCGGTGTTTGCCTGTTCGAGTGCGCGCTGGGCCTGGGCGGCGGCGTCCGCCATCATGCATACGGCGCTGAAGACCTGCGCGTCGACGCGCCCGGCCTGCCCGCTGTCTTCTTGGTTCGTCATAGCCAAAACAGTAGCGCACGCCGCGGGCATCGCGCTGATTTCGCTCACACGGCGGGTCAATTATTTCCAAAGGATGACCATGGCGGGCCGATACGGCGTCCTTAACGGTGCCGACGAGGGTGTCCATATCGGGGAACGGCAGCGCCGCCTGCCCATGGCTCCCGGTAGAATACCGCCCATAAGATCCACTTAACTTTGCAAGGATGATTCGTGATCACGTTCCATAGCACCCGCAGCACCACCGATTCACTCACTTCCAAGCAGGCCATCCGCAAGGGCATCGCCGACGACGGCGGCCTGTTCGTCACCGACGCGCTCGGCGACACGCAAATCGACGTCGCATCCCTTGCCGGCAAGTCCTACCAGCAGATCGCCCAGGAGGTGCTGGGCGCACTGCTGCCGGATTTCACCGATGACGAGCTGGCGCAATGCGTGCGCGACGCCTACGGTGAGCAGTGGTCCGACCCGGCGATCACACCGCTCAAGCCCTTGGGCGACGATTACATCCTCGAGCTGTTCAACGGCCCGACGTCCGCGTTCAAGGACGTCGCTCTGCAGATTCTCCCTCGTTTTATGGCGCATACCGCCCCGACCGGCGATCCGAACGAGAAGATCATGATTCTCACGGCCACCTCGGGCGACACCGGCAAGGCCGCGCTGGCCGGGTTCGCCGATGTGCCGGGCACGGGCATCACCGTGTTCTACCCGGAAGGCAAGGTCAGCCAGGTCCAGCAGCTGCAGATGACCACGCAGGCGGGCTCGAACGTGAACGTGTGCGCGGTGCGCGGCAATTTCGACGACGCACAGAGTGCCGTCAAGCGGATTTTCGGCGACCATGAACTCGCCAACCGCATCGACGACCAGGCGAATGTGGTGCTTTCCTCGGCCAACTCCATCAACGTTGGCCGTCTGGTGCCGCAGGTCGTCTACTACTTCTCCGCGTACGCGCAGCTGCTCGAACGTCAGGTCATCAACGCGGGCGACGAAGTCGAGTTCTGCGTGCCAACTGGCAATTTCGGCGACATTCTCGCCGGCTATTACGCGAAGATGCTCGGCTTGCCGGTCAAGCATCTGGTCGTCGCCAGTGACAAGAACAACGTGCTCTTCGACTTCCTGACCTCCGGCACCTACAACCGCAAGCGCCCGTTCTTCCAGACGATCAGCCCCTCGATGGACATCCTGATCTCCTCGAACCTCGAACGCATGCTGTATTACATGTCCGACAAGGACACACGCCTCATCCAGATGCTCATGAACGACTTGAACCAGTGGGGCGCCTACGAAGTGCCGGCCGAGCTGCTGACGAAAATCCGGCAGTTGTTCGGTTGCGGCTGGGCCGACGAGGACCAGGTGCGCGAGATGATCGCCGACTGCTGGCAGAAGAACCATTACGTGATCGACCCGCATACGGCCTGCGGCTATTACGTGATGCAGCAGATGCCGCGCGACCCGCTCACCCCACGCGTACTGCTGAGCACGGCGAGCCCGTACAAGTTCCCGCGCGTGGTCAACGAGGCGCTGGGCTGGGATGCGTCCGGCTCCGATTTCGATTGTATGGATGTGCTCGCCGAGCACAGCGGGACCACCGCCCCGAAGGCACTGCGCGGCCTTGAGCACGCGGATGTCCGGTTCACGGACGTCGTCGATATCGACGGCATGCCCGCCTACGTGGAGCAGGCGGCGGATCGGCTGTAACACGGTCACGATAACAACGGCCCGGGCGTTTTTCGTCCCGGGCCGTTGTTTTTCTTGGCGAGAATGGGATATGGGCGCATCGTCGCGCCACCGCCGCGACCTCACCGGCAGGGGCATGTGAGCCGATCCGTCCGGTCTCCCAGGTCTCCCCGCACTCCCCTATAGACAAGGCAGCGGAAGACCGCGAAATCCACGTGACTAGCCGAGACGCTGCTGTTCGATGTCGGCGTAGACGTCGGCGAGCATACGCTCCAGTTCCTGCATGGAGATATCCGCGCGCTGGGCGGCGGCGCACGCTTCCTCCAAGTTTTCCCGTGTTTTGGTCAGCAGGCGACGGCGCAGCACTTCACCGCTGCGCAATGCCACGAACGTGCCTCTGCCCTGCTCATTGCGCACGATGCCCTCGTCGGCGAGTTCATCATAGGCGCGAGCGACGGTGAGGACGGACACCCCGAGTTCGGCGGCCAACCGGCGCAGCGACGGCAGGGCCTGTCCTTCGGTGAGCTCGCCTGAATATACCGCCGACCTGATCTGGGTTTTCAGCTGCTCGTATTTCGGCTTGTCTGAATCATCGGATACCGAGAATTTCATGCCGCTCCCTATCATGCGTGTCGTCGGTTTGCGGTGGTGTGCGCATGCGCACACGCAATCGGTGATGTACACACCACCACAAACTGTTCTACTGTTCTGATAATCAGTATATCACTCAGCAGATGATTCTGAACCCCCGGAAGTCGGGTATGCCACGGGCTTCACGCCTACAGACGCACCGGGGCATCATTGAAATCGAACATGATGCCGTCAGCTTCATCGCAGATGGTCGGCCAGTCCGCATCGGATGAGTCATCATGCATCGCCCATGCCCGCATGCCGGCAGCCTTCGCGGAGCGGATACCGATCAGAATATCCTCGAACACCGTGCAGTTCTGCGGGGCGACGCCCAAAAGCTGCGCCGCCTTGAGATACACATCCGGCTCCTCCTTGCCGGTGTCACCGACCTCATCGACGCTGCACACAACATCGAAATACTCGTCCAGCCCGGTATGTCTCATTGCGGCGACGCGCATGCTTGGCAACAGCGTCGTGGCAACCGCGAGTTTGGCCCCGCTTTGCCGCAGATACGCGAGATATTGCAAGGCATGGGGTTTGGCCTCGACGATGGTCGCATACGCGTGCGTGGCCATTTCGGTCCACTCGTTCATCAGATCTTCCGGCGTGTCGTCCAAATCGAACCGTTTGATCGTATATTCGGCGATCTGCCGAAACTGCATCGAGGACACGGTCGTCATGTAGTCGTCTGGCACCTCGATGCCGCGTTTGCCGAGGAAATCAATATCAACCTGATCCCACACACCCATGGAATCAAGCAACGTCCCGTCGAGGTCGAAAATTGCCGCCTTGCCGCTGTTGGCACCCATTTGAGGCTCCTTTCGTCAATCCCGCCGCCGCATTACGGCGGGACATACCGTTATTGCTACTCTACACTCGCCGCGAGCAATTCCCGGGCATGGTCGAGTGAAGTTCCCGATTCGCTGCCGGAAAGCATGCGTGCAATCTCCCGTACGCGGTCTTCCCCGTCCACGCGGGTCACAGTGGTGGTGACCCCGGCAGCGCCCGGCTCGTCAGGGGTGTCCGGGGCTGTCGGGCCTTTGCTCACCACGTACTGCTCCTGCGCCCACGAGGCGACCTGCGCCAGATGCGTGACAACGAGGACCTGCGAGGATCGTGCGAGTTTGGCAAGCCTACGCCCGAGTTCCGCCGCGGCCTTGCCGCCGACGCCCGCGTCTACCTCGTCGAAGATGAAGGTCATATCGGCCGCTTCGCCGCGCCGCTCCGCAATCGTGAGCTCGAGGGCGAGCATCAGACGGCTCAGTTCGCCGCCTGATGCGCTTGAACCCATCGGCAGCGGTTCGGAACCGGGGAACGGGGTGAATGCGAACATGATGTCGTCCATGCCGTGGGCGTCGAGCACCTGGGCAACATCGGCACCGGCACTGGCGCCGGCACCGTCACCAGCATCCGGACCAGATTCTGTGACACGCGGAACGACCCGGACCTCAAGCCGGGACCCGCCCATCGCCAGTTCAGCGAGCTCGGCGGTAACGCGCTCACCCAGCTCGCCTGCGGCTTTCACCCTGGCGGCGCTTAGCTCGCGCGCAGCGTCCAAGGCCTTGGCAGCCAGATGATCCCGGTCGGCACGCAATTGCTCAAGTTTTTCCGGGCTGGCATCCAGATCCTCCACCTCGAACGCGGCCTTGTCACGCCATGCGATCACGTCGACGAGCCCAGGCCCCCAGCGCCGTGTCAACTCCCCCAAATCATGGATACGCGTATTGATGGCGTCAAGATCGCCTTCATCATCATCGTCATCGGTCTGGCGTGACAACGTGAACACCACGTCCGACAGATCAGCTTCAATCGAATCAAGCCGCTGAGCGAGCTTCTCGTAGGTATCGTCGCCGTCGACGCGGATGGCACGCAGGCTTTGCGCGGCATGCCTGACCAAATCGGTCGCCCCATTCGAATCGCCGTCCGAGTCCAGTTGCGATGCGTCCAATGCGGCGATCGCCCCGTTGACACCTTGTTGGATGGATGCGGCGTTTTCGATGCGCGAACGCTTGGCCTTGAGGTCCTCGTCCTCCCCCGGTTGGGGGTCTACCTGGTTAATCCGTTCGATGGATTCGCGCAGATAATCGGCACGCTGCCGGACATCCGCCTGCTGGTGCTCGAGCGCATCCAACCGGTCGTCCATCGCCTTGAGCTCGTTCCACGCCTTGCCGTAGGCCTCCAACAGCGCATCATCACCAGCGTAGGCGTCAAGCACCTCACGCTGGCGGGCGGCAGAAGCGATACGCAGTTGGTCCGCCTGCCCGTGGATGGTCACCAAGTGCTCCGACACATGCTGCAGCACAGAACGCGGCACGGTATGCCCCGAAAGCACCGAACGCGACCTGCCGGCCACCGGCACTGTGCGTGACAGGTACAATTCGCCTTCATCCGCGGCGGCATCTACGCCCGCGTCTTTGGCCTGAATGACGGCCGGATTGTCTTCAGCGACCGCGAATACGCCTTGTGCCCACGCTTCCTGGGCTCCCGGGCCGACACGCCTCGACTGGGCGGGACCACCGGAAATCAGGCGAATCGCGCTCAGCAGCATGGATTTGCCGGCACCCGTCTCACCGGTGATGGCGGTCATACCCCTCGCAGGTGCGATGCGCGCGTGGTGAATCGGCCCCAGATCGCGTATCTCAAGTTCCTCAAGCATCAGCGGGCATCCTCCCCTGCCGTGTCTTCTCCGGTCGTATGGTGCGTCTGCCGGGTGCGGCTATGCTCACGCCAGCCAACCACTGGGAGATCAAATTTCGTGACCAAACGTTGGGTGAATGGCACGCCGGACAACCGTGCGAGCCTCAAACGGCTCTTCGATTCACGCACCTCGACGCGCGTGCCTTTGGGCAATGCCCGCTGACGACGCCCATCACAGCAAATCCAGCCATCCGACGTCGAATTGTCAAGAATGGTCATGGTGAATGACGAGCCGGCCCCGATAATCAAAGGCCTTGCGAACAAGGCGTGCGCGGCGAGCGGAACCAGCTGCAAGGCCTCGACGTTCGGCCAGATGATCGGCCCGCCGGCGGAGAATGCGTAGGCCGTGGAACCGGTCGGCGTGGAGACGATGACGCCATCGCAGCCGAACGAGCTCATCTCCACGTCATCGACGCGGATGGACAGCTCAACCATTTTGCCCCGGTCGGAACGTTCCAGCGTGATATCGTTAAGCGCCCAATCGCTCAATGGCGCGTCCGCCCCCGGCAGCCACACGTCGACATGCGCGATCATGCGTTCGTCGATGGAATAGTCGTGGGCTGCGACACGCTGAATCGCATCGCTCATCTGGAAGCTTTCGAATTCTGCAAGGAAGCCGACATGCCCGAGGTTCACGCCGAGAATCGGCACTTTCGTGCAATGTACGAGTTCCGCGGCGCGCAGGATGGTCCCGTCTCCGCCGAGGACGACGACGATTTCGGTATCGTCGTCGATCTGGGCGGTCGGTTCCGCGAATCCCGGGGCTTCGACATTGTCGATGATCGAAACCTCGAAGCCAGCGCCACGCAATTGGTCCACCGCCTCGGAAACCACAGTGCCGCTTTGACGCAACCTGGTATGCGTCACGACAACAGCACGCCGCTGCAAAGCCATACGCCGCCCTTTCAACCTCGAACACGGGTCCGCCACCGGTGGGCGCGCCCGTCCTACTGCTCCATCCTAGCTGAACTTCATCTAGAATAGCGGCTGAGCCCATGTATCGGCACGCGTAAGGAGCGCAGAAAATGTCGAACCTCGTCCTCGACGAGTCATCCATGAACCGCGAAGCCTCGCGCGGCTACAGCTGGTGGTTCTCAGGCGACGCGTTCGAACGTCAGGCTGCGCAGGACCGCCGTCCGCCGCGCCGCAACCTCTCGGCGAAACTGTGGTCGCACCCCGGTCGGCTGACCATCCTGTACTTCTTCGCGCTGATTGTGCTGGCCACGGTTCTGCTGGAACTGCCCATCAGCGCCCATAACCGCATGGTGACTGATCCTGTGGTCGCGTTCTTCACCGCGGTTTCTGCCGCTTCGACATGCGGCATCCAAGTGGTCAACACCACCACTCACTGGTCTCTGTTCGGGCAGGCGGTCATTCTGCTGGCGGTCCAATTCGGCGGCCTCGGCGTCATGACCTTCGCGTCCCTGATTGCTTTGGCGGTCAACAAGCATATCAAGGCATCGCAGCGCATGCTCACCGCCAGGGAACTCGGCGCGACCAAGCTGAGCGAGACAAAAGGCGTACTCAACGCGGTCCTCGTGACCACCCTGCTCATCGAGGTCATCACCTTCCTTGCCTTGTTCCCCGGACTGTTGCACGTCAATCACGGCAATGTGCGGCACGCCTTGTGGGAAGCACTGTTCTTCGCGGTGATTTCATACAACAACGCCGGTTTCACGCCTGATGGCGCGGGTTTGCATGTCAACAGCTGGGGTGTCGGCCTTCCGGTGCTGCTCAGCGCGTTCTGCGGCACGCTCGGCTTCCCGGTGCTGCTCAACCTCATGCGCGCCGCGCGCAAACACACGCCGCCGAAACGCTGGACTCTGCACACCAAAATCACGCTGATCGGTACCTTCTGCATGGTGGCGGTCTCGCTGCTATGGTTCCGGTGCGTCGAGTGGAACAACCACATCCTGTTCTCGCACGCCGACCTGCAAACGCGGCTGCGATACGCGCTCACCGCGGCGGTCATGCCCCGCACCTCCGGGTTCGACCCCTCGTGGGTGCCGGATGTGAGCGATCCGACGAAAGTGTTCATGAGCGCGTTCATGTTCATCGGCGGCGGCAGCACCTCCACCGCCGGCGGCATCCGTGTGACGACCTTCACCGTGGTATTGCTCGTATGCCGGGCGGCGTTCCGCGGCAAGCGCGATGTTACCGTTTTCCACAAGCGCATCAACGAGCGCACAACGATGACCGCGGTGAGCATCATGACCACATGTCTAATACTGGTGTTCACGGTGTCGCTGGCATTGATGGCGGTGTCCGGCTGCTCGTTGAGCAACGCTCTGTTCGACACCTGCTCGGCCTTCGGACTGGGCGGATACACGGTCGGCGTCGCCGACCAGAGCGACCCGGCGGCGTTACTGTTGCTCGCCACGACGATGATCATCGGGAGGATCGGGCCGATGACCATCGCGTATGCGATCAACCGGCCGTCCGAGGCTCAGGCGGTGCGTTTCCCCGAAGAGCCGATTATCGTGGGCTGAATACCCGTGCGGGTATACTGTCGGGCAGTGTGGCGCAGCTGTGGCAGGCGACGGCTGGCGAGTGAAAGCGTCGGATATGTCGGCGCATCAGGAAGTGCCGTATGCGCCGGATGTGTCGGAAAGGGATGGATTGATGGCAGACAATAATCGAAGCGTTCTGGTGGTTGGGCTCGGCCGATTCGGCAGTTCGGTGGCTTCCACACTTGACGAGCTCGGTCAGGACGTGCTGGCGGTGGACAAGGATCCCGTGCTGGTCAACCGTTGGTCGTCGACCATTCCGACGGTCCAGGCAGATATGACCGATGTGCTTGCGGTCGAACAGATTGATGCGGGTACATTCGGCACCGCGGTTGTCGCCATCGGCGACAGCGTCGAGGCTTCCGTCATCGCCACCGGCAATCTGCTGGACGCCGGAATAACGGATCTGTGGGCGAAATCCGTATCCAAGGAGCATGCGCGTATCCTGCAACGCATCGGCGCACGCCATGTCATCAACGCGGAAATGGACGCGGGCAAACGCGTCGGACATCTGGTGTCCGGGGATTATCTGGATTACATCGAGCTTGAAGGACCTCATACGGTGGTGAAGATCCACACACCTGCGCAGGTCGTCGGGTATTCGGTCGGCGACGCCCGCATCCATTCGCGCTACGGGATCACGGTCGTCGCTGTCCAGTCCCCCGGCCAGGAACTCCAATACGGTTCGAAAGATATCGTCATGCACCGCAATGACGAACTGGTCATTATGGGCAAGCAGGACCAGATTGACCATTTCATGCGCGGTTGAGCACGGACCTCACCATCGTTCGCGGCAACTGCGGATTTGCCACCGTTCCCGGTGATTCGCTATACTCGTAGCTCATCATGTGACGTTCGGCCAGGGACGGCCTAAGTCACTGGGCACTGCCAGCGCCGGTGGGGATACCGGGACGCCGGCAACCTCACAGAAGGGCGAAGATGACCACGGAGAGCCGGCAACACTTACAACGGCCCACGATTGGGGACGACACCACAGAACATTCCGCACACGGGCAGCACGGGCGGGGTCCAGAACACGAATATGACCCGCTGTACACGACGATTATCCATACGATCAGGCGCGACGAGCCGCTCGTCATCCGACAGGCAAGGGTACTTGGACGGCTGCATGCGCCGCAAATCGACGGCGGCACTCTGATTTGCGAGAACGCGCACATTGTGTGCGATGGCAATCTGCATGTCTCGAAAATCAGCGGATACGGCACCATTGTCGTACAAGGCGAGGCAGCCTGCTGCGAACTCAACTTCGTCGGCGACATCCGGTGCGCGGGACAAGTCACATGCTGCGGCGAAGCGAAAATGGCCGGCATGCTGCAAGCGGAAGGCGGGCTGCTCGCATCCGCCTTGGCCATGACTGGGGTGATGAACGCCCCGCATCTTGTGGCGAACAACTCAGTTCTGATTGACACACTGGGCGACGGGCTGTGGGCGCATCGGACGCTGCGCCGCCGTGACCAGCACAGCACGATTCGCAGAATCGAAGCGCACCAAGTCGAAGCCCGCAGATTGCACTGCGACCAGATCAGTGCCGAGTGCATCATGCTCGAAGACACCAGCGATGTACGTACGGTACCGCTCGAAGCCCATCTGTCAGTCGATGAAGGTTCTCGCATCCGCTTCTTCGAACGCCGCGACGGGCAGCTGCTTCCCGCAGGGCGGGCGATGTCCAGCGGCGCGACACCGGTTCACTGCGCGGCGCGAACTTGCCCGGTGCGCAGATAAAGCAGATATTCCACGTTGCCGAAGGTCCCTTCAATCGGTGAGACCGCCGTGCCACACACGGTCATCGCGTGGTTCTGGGCGCATTCGCTGACACGCAGCAGGGCTTGTTCTCTCAGCTGCGGATCGTCGACAATGCCGTTTTTGCCGAGATTGCCGCGCCCCACTTCGAATTGTGGTTTGACCAGGAGCACGACATGCGTGCCCGGCCGGGAAATCCTTGCGATCACGGGAATCACATAGGTCAGGGAGATGAACGACACGTCGGAGACGATCATGTCAGGGCTCCAAGGCAGGTCGTCGCCCGTCACATCACGGATATTGACGCCGCTCATGTCCGTGACGCGCGGGTCGGCCTCGATCCGCTGATCGAGCTGCCCGTGTCCGACATCGAGAGCGATGACCCGGGCGGCGCCGCGTCGCAGCAGCACTTGGGTGAATCCCCCGGTCGAAGCGCCGATATCCAGGCAGGACATGCCGACTGGCTCGGGAAGGCCGTAATCTTTGAAAGCTTCGAATGCGCCGACCAGTTTGTAGGCGCCGCGTGACACGTAGTCGTCTCCGCGGTCAACGTCGATGGCATCGCTCGGCCTGACCGCGAACGACGGTTTGGTCTGAACCTTGCCGTTGACCGTCACGTGGCCGTCTTTGATCAGTCGGCTGGATTTCGTGCGTGTGGGTGCCAAGCCTCGATCGACGATGGCGATATCAAGCCGGACGGGCGCTGCTGATGCGCTCATCGACGTGCCGTCCCCTCATCCAGGGCATGCTGCAAGCCAGTGAGTACACCGCCAAGCGCTTCGATACGTTGCGCGTCATCCATTTGCGGCCACCCATGCAACTGTGGGTACCGTGATTCGAGTGCCGGGGGCACGGTGTCATCGGCGGCGTCAGAAACGCCGATACCAAAAACGCCTGTGTTGGGAATACCGGTATTGACAACGCTGGTATCGGCAGACTTAGTGTGCGCAACCGGCGCCCCGGCGTTGGCCGATGTCAGCCCTTCACCGGGGATTCGTAGGGTGTCCGCGTTCATGCCAGCTCGAACCTCAAGTCTGAGGTGTCAACAGGCAGCGAGGCATCATTACAGGACCATGCGGCGCACAGGGCGGCCCGCAACGCGTTGATATCGTGCGGGCCGTCGATGCGCAATACGCCGCCATCGACGCGTGCGAGGACGCCGGCGCACCGCCATGAGCCATCCGCCTGCTGCACCGGCTTGGGCATCGGCTCGATCAGTCCTTGCAAATCCGCCGCCACATATGTCGGGCGCAGATGTTCGGGTGCGTGCAGCAGCTGTTGCGGGTCAGTCACCCCCGTCAAAACGGCGAGCGAATCATAGCCGCCCCGGTTGCCGGCCTCGATATCGGTGTCAAGGCGGTCACCGATGGCGAGGCATTGCTCCCGTTCGACGGGCGTGGTGCCGTCATGCGCGGCGAGCAGTCTGGCTTCATCGTACATTGCCGATTCCGGTTTGCCTGCCGATGCGATCGGTTCGACGCCGGTGGCGTTGATTACCGCTTGAATCATCGAGCCGCAGCCGGGGGCGACACCAAGTTCACGCGGAATGGTCAGATCGCGATTCGTCACGAAATATTGTGCACCCCGTTCAACGGCGTACGCGACCTGTGCCATCTCCTCCCAGTTCATCTGCGGGTACCAGCCTTGGATGACCGCGACTGGATGGTCTTCGGCGCGCCGGACGACTTGCAATCCTTGGGTTGCAACCTCCTCAGCCAGATGATCCGCACCGAGCACCAGCACAGGCGAGCCTGCGGGGACATGGCGTGCGACCATACGCGAAGCGACCACCGACGAGGTAATCACCTGCCACGGTTCGACATCAAGCCCGAAACCGCGCAACTGGTCGGCCACAACGCGCTGGAAACGCGAGGAGTTGTTGGTCGTGTATTCGACAGTCATACCGGCGTCCTGTGCGCGGCGGATGCTGTCCGCCGCGTGTTCCACAGGCAGTTTGCCGCGATATACGACCCCGTCAAGGTCGAGCAGCGCGAGCCGGTATGCTTCGGCGAGCGGCTTGTCGCTGCCGCCAAGCAGCTTGCTCATGCCTCTTCGCCATCCGGGTTTTCAGCGGATTCGTCAGTGGATTCAGGCGCTTCGTCAGCCGCTTCGACGTCGGAATCATCCGCGTCCGATGTGTCCGACCCAGCCTGTGCATCCGGTGTATCGGCGGCATCGGTCACATCCGCGGAATCCGCAGCATCAGAGGACGCGCCCGTTTCACCTGCATCTGCCTCATCGGATTCATCGGCAGATTCGACATCGGATGCCTCAGCTTCGGACTGCCCATCATCAGCGGACTGCTCCGCGTCGTGCCCATCGGCGGCATCGGCCTGCGCGGCGTTCGCGTCGGCTTCGTCCTGCGTCTGCTGGGGTTCCTGGTCGGCTTGTGCGCCGTCCTCGGTCTCCTCGGCAGGCAGCTCGGTCTCATCATCCTCGTTTTCGGGATCTTCGGGCGCATACTGGGCATCGTCCTCGCTAATACCCAGCTCCTCCATCAGATCTTCCGGCAGATGCTCCAGATCGTAGTCGATGACGATGTCATCGGCGGACTGCTCGTCCTCGTCCTCTTCAGCATACTGGGCTTCAAGGCGGTCAAGCACATCGTCAAGCTTCGCAGCCTCGTCGTCACGTCCGGCCTGTTCGAGGAAATACTGCTCAGCTTGGATGGCACGCATGCGGTAGGCGCCCGGCAGGCCCTGCGAACGCCCAAGCTTATGTGCGATGTCAATGGCCTTGTCCCAAAGCTCCAAATCGCCCAGCGCACCGGCGTACACGAGGAACATCTCTGCTTTCGCTTCGCCGCTCAGTGCACGCGCCTCGTCAGACAACGCGATTTCTATGGCTTTCTTCGGGTGGCCGACGCCCCGCTCGCAATCCGCGATCAGCGGCAGATAATCAAGATAGCCGTTCATACGATAGGCGGTGCGGAACTCGCGCAACGCCAGCTTGTACTTGCCTTGACGGTAGGCAACGAAGGCCAGGGCCTCGCGGGCGAAGTCCACGCGGGACGCCTGATGAGCTGCCCACTGGGCATGCTCCAAAGCGGCTTGCGGATCGTCCTGCTCAAGCGCGTATGCGGCGAGGATATGCAGGCCGACGTTCTCGGCGTGCTCCTTGGACAGGCCGCGCAGACGCTCACGCTCGTCGGAAGAGAGCATGGACCACGTTAGGCCCTTGGGCATCTTCGGTTCGCCCGGGCGACGGTCCGTATACGGGTTCTGGGACGGGTAGGACACCGTGCTGTCCGAGTTGCGCCGCGGCTTGGACATATACTCCTCACGCTTGCGCTCACGCCACTGCTGGCGCTCTTCACGGTTGAACTCGCGACGCTCCTCACCACCCTGCTTGGCGGCATCATCATGGCGCTGGTCCCTGCGGTCGTTGCGATCATTGCGGTCGTCGTTGCGCCATGGACGGCGTTCACCTTTGCCGCCGCGATGATCGTCGAACGGCCGGCGATGATCGTCATGACGATAGCGTGGATTGCCGCCTTCCCGACGATCCTCACCGTCACGACGTGGACGGTCGTATCCGCCCTTGCGGTCACCTCGATGGAAGTTCTTGTTGCCGTAGCCGCCGCGCTTGCCGTAATCCTTGCGGTCGCCGCGATATCCGCGGTCGTCGCGACGCTGCCCGTCACGGTCGCGATACTCGCGCGGCTCGCGGGAATCACCGTCACGACGGTCATCACGGCGGTCATCATGATGGAAGTCCTTGCGGTAACCGTCTTTGTGGAAGCCGCCTTTATGGAAGCCTCCCTTGTGGAAGTCCTTGCGGAAGCCGCCGCGATGTTCACCGTCACGATGCTCACCGTCGCGGTGGAAATCCTTACGATACCCGTCGCGGGAATATCCGCCACGACGCTCACCGTCGTTGCGACGTTCGCCATCGCGGTGTTCGCCGTCCTTGCGGAATCCGCCACGACGCTCGCCGTCACGGTGGAAATCCTTACGATACCCGTCGCGGCGTGGGCCCTTGTGGTACCCTTCACCGTCACGCTCGCCACGCCCGTGGTCGTACGACCGTCCCTTTCCATTGCCGCGAGGCTTGAATCCCTTGCCGCCGCGGGATCCGGGACGACGAGATCCGAATGATTTTCCGTCCCCGCGCTTGCCGTTGCCGTGATGTTCTTCTGCCATACGTCTGCTTTCCGTGTTTCGTGTGCACCGGTGTCATGAGGACACCAATGCTCTGATGCTGTGTGTTGTCTGCCGAAATTGTCGTTATCGGTTCTTCGCGGGTGATTGGGCTCACCCGTCCCTGTGCGTACCCGGCAGATGCCGGGACGGTGTCATTGCGCGAGCCGGACCGCGCCCAAAGCCTTCTTTCCTCGTCTGATCAGCGCGTAGCCGCCCTCGAGGAAATCATCCTCGGCGAGCAGCTGATCCTGGTCTTCGACACGCTGGTTGTTGATGTATACGCCACCGGATTTGATGGTTTTACGGGCTTCGGACACCGACTTGAACAGTCCGGCCTTCACGCCCGCCTCAGCCACACGGTCGCCTGCCGCGACCTGTGCGAAGGTCCGGCCGCCTTCACCGTCGTCGACTTTCAGCCCCTCGATGGCGGCTTCCAGTGTGTCTTCGCCGATGGTCCGCAAATCGCCGCCACGGCCGAACAGCGCGGCCGCCGCGTCAATGGCCTGCCGAGTGGCTTCCTCACCGTGCACATAGCTGGTGACCTCCCATGCAAGCGTCTTCTGCGCTTCGCGGGCGCCAGGATTTGCTTCGACCTCGCCTGCAAGACGTTCGATCTCGTCCTTGGGCAGGAAGGTGAACACCTTGAGCAGTTTCACAACCTGGTCGTCAGGCTGGTTAAACCAGAACTGGTAGAACTTGTACGGGCTCAGCATGGTCGGGTCCAGCCACATGGCGTTGCCTTCGGACTTGCCGAATTTCTTGCCTTGGGAATCCGTGATGATCGGGCTGGTCATCACGTTCACGGAGGTTCCCCGCACCTTGCGGATCAGGTCGAGGCCGGACGTGAGGTTGCCCCACTGGTCGGCACCACCTGTCTCAAGCACCACACCGTATTCGTCGTACAGGTGCAGGAAGTCGTTGCCTTGCAACACCTGATAGCTGAATTCAGTGAAGGAGATGCCTTCTTCAGAGTTGAGACGACGGGCGACGGTCTCTTTGCTGAGCATGGTGCCGAGCCGGAAGTTCTTGCCGACATCGCGCAGGAAGTCGATGACCGACATGTTGGCGATCCAGTCGTAGTTGTTGACGAAACGCACACCGTTGTCGCCTTCGGTATCAAGGAAACGCGAAATCTGCGTACGTAAACGCTCAACCCACCCGGCGACAATCTCCTTGGGGTTGAGCGTACGCTCGCCGCTTTGCCGCGGGTCGCCGATCAGACCGGTGGCGCCGCCCACCAGAGCATAGGGCTGATGCCCGTCAGCCTGGAGGTGACGCATCACGATGAGCTGCACGAGATTGCCGATGTGGAGCGATGGCGCCGTCGGATCGAAGCCACAATAGTAAGAAATGGGATTCCCGTTGAGAACAGCCGCAAGCTGTTCCTTGTCGGTGGATTGGTTGATGAGTCCGCGCCACTCCAGCTCCTCCATAGGTGTGGAGAAGCCGGCATCCCTGTAATTCCTTACCTGGGCCATGATGCTCCCTCTGTTGTTGTCATGCAGTGCCGTGTGCTGTACCGGCACGTACCGCGACTGCCGCACAGACACACTTAATCTCATCTATTGTGCCAGCTCATGCCGACAGCCGGACATGGCCCAAGCCCGGCCGACACGCCTACTGCCGCTCGGGATATTGCGACTGGTCGTCATCCGGCTGGATACCAGATGGCTGAGCGGTGAACGACTGCGGCTCGAACGACTGCGGCTGGAACAGCTGCGGAGCATCAGGGGCAGATCCGGCATTCTGGGACGAGACGCCAAACTGCAATGCGGACAACTGCTGGTCCGGGCTCGGCTGCGGGAAGAAGGTCTGCGGCTCGAACGTTTGGGGCTCTAACGCCTGCGGCTCCGGAGATTGCGGGGTGAACGATTGCGGGGCAAACGACTGCGGTTCGAGAGGTTGCGACCCGGACGATTGCGACCCAGCCGACTGCGACCCAGCCGACTGCGGTTCAAACGACAACGGCTCGAACGTCTGCGGCTGATAGACGTTCTGCGACTGCTCCCGCATCGGTTCATCGGTCTGCGGCTGAGGCAGGAACTGCTGTTGCCCCGCGTATTGTGGCTGCGCCGGATATTGCGGCTGGAACGTGCCGAACTGCGTCTGCGACAGATCCGGCGACATCGGCATGCCGACACCGGCACCAGGGACGCTAGTGGTGGGGACGTTCACATCTGGAACGCTGGCGGCAGGGACATTGGGGGTGAATGTGTCGTTCGTCGGCATCACCGGCATCGCGACGGACCCCGTCGACATCGGCATGCTGGGCGCGGTCGCCTGCTGCTGCCACGCCAATCTCGCCATCCGCGCTGCTTGTCTCTTCTGGCGGAACATCTTCCACACATAGGAAATCACTCCGATGACGAAGGCCAGCGCGTAGCAGGCAGGTCGGACCAAATCATGGGAATCTATCGATTTGACACCGTAGCCCATGCTCTGGGAGAACTCCTTGGCCCGGTCCCTGTTTGCGGTACTGGCCAAGGCGAAGAGAATGGAATACCGCTTGGCATATACGGCTCCCCAATCTCCTGAGTAGGAGAATTCAAGTCCATTGGGTACATTCGTCATGTTGGTTACTTTGGACTTCAGATAGCCGCTGTAATTATTCAGTGACTTTTTCGCATCGATGGGATCCAATGCCTCGACATAGATCACTACAATCCCGTCTTCTGAGGAGTCAGCGGCCGCACTGCACGATTTGAACGTAATCTCGTCGGACAAATCCGAGAGGTCGCTGCCAATCACATTGGCGGCATTCGAGCATCCGTCACCCAAATCCTTGACCATCATGCCGTGTTCCCGGGCCGCCTTCGAGAAGTCCTCCGGGCTTGTCCCGGTATCGACGCTGCAGCCGCCCAAGGGCAGAATCATGCCGCACAACAATGCGAAGACCAGACTGAACCGTCTGAGCGCGCAATCCGCGCCGGCGCCACGTCTTGTGCGCATAGCTGCGGCCCTTGGAGCGAATCCTTCTGACGCGGCGGTTTCCTTGTCTCTCGCGGTTACAGAACCACCCATGGTTTCCCCGTTCTCTTACAGGATTCCAAAGTGTGCCCAACTGGTTCCCTTGGAAATTCCTTGCCTCACTGCTCTCCCAGTTTTCACCAAGTTATCATCATGCTTTGACAGATTCGTGTCGAATCGCACACATCATCGTGTTCGATTTTGAATATTCACTGATTGTCGCCGTCGGCCGCATCGCCACCGTTGCGGTCGATCAGGTGTCGAACGGTTTCGATGAGTGAATCGTAGATGCTGGATGTGGTGGAAGTCAGGCGCGGGAATGCGTCAATCATACGACGCTGCTGCGCGCTGAGCACACCCATCGCCGCGTCGCGCAGCCGCGTAAACGTCTCCTGGGAGGATTCCGACCAGGCGCGCATTCGGCGCGTCAACGTGGGTCCGTCCCACACGGGCAGACTCTCCCCCGCCCGCGAGGCATATTCCTGAACCATGGCTTTGAGCTTGTCGAGATTCTCCTCGAAACCGGCCATACCGCGGATTGTCACGACAGTATCCGCCACGAGCAGGGCAGCGCAGACAGCGCATACCGCATGCAACACGGCAGGCGGAATCGCCTGTGTCAGCCCCGCGACCACAGGCTGAGCCACCTTGACAATGAGCACACCTGCAGCGCCGAACACCACGGCCCCCAGCAGGCACACCCGCCCTTGGATATTGAACCGGCGACGGCTGTAATCCCACCATCGCGCGTGAAACAGTTGCTCCATCGCCCATGATGTCACGTATTCGAGCACACTGGCGCCACCGGCCGCCGCGAGGAACACGAACACCGGGTTGGCGATGCCGCCAAGCAGCAAAACGGCCAGCACCGCTCCCACTCCATATATTGGGCAGAGTGGACCATTGAGGAAGCCTCGGTTCACCCAGCGGCGGCTCGCTGCAGACACCAGTATGGATTCGTAAGCCCACCCGGCGATGCTGTAGCCGATGAACCACAGGAACAGCCGTTCGAGTGTGCCGAGCATCATGCACGGGACATCCGGGAGCGCCGGGAATGCCTGGCATATCGTTTGCGGCGCTTGAATCGCGTCGGCGACAAGGTCTCCCGAGTGGCGCTGATCTTATCCGCGAGTGACACGATGTACCCTTCGAGGTATTTCGGCGGAATCGGTGTCAATGGGAACATATGCCGCGCAATGCTGTCACGTTCGACGCCGCCGAGCTGGAAGTCGCGGGAGGCGTTGAGCAGCGCGGTCTGCCCATGGGTCAAACCATGCAGACGATGCGTACCGTTGTCCCACTCATGCCAGTCGTACAGGAAATAGTCGTGGAGCAGCGCGGAACGTACCAGTGCGCGTTGATCGACCCGGTCCCACAGATGCATCCGGTCCGCCAGCCAGATGCTGAGGCAGGCGACCCGGATGGAATGGGCGAAAGTTGTCACCGACCCATGCTGGTAACTGGTACGCTCGATGCGCATATGCTCATGCAGGATGATTTCCTCGCCCTGACGCTCGACGATGCGCTGGATCTGGATTCGGTCGAGCATATCTATCAGACCAAAGAACCCGGGGCTTTGAAGGCACTGCCGTCACTGCGCGATGTTGCGAAATGTCCAAGCTCGACGGCGAGGTTCTTCGCGGCGAGAATCTGTTCGCGCACCCGCGCCGGCGAAGTGCCGCCACGGCCGTTACGCGCCGTGACTGACCCCTTGGTGGACAGAACTTCACGCACTTGCGGAGCTTTGTCTGCGGGCAGGAAACCGCTGAACACGCTGATGAAATCATCATCGGTCAAATCCCACAGTTCCTGACCGCGGCCTTCGGCGAGCTTGACGCACGCGCCGGACAGCTCATGGGCGTGGCGGAACGGCACACCGTTGCGCACCAGCCATTCGGCGATATCCGTGGCGAGCGCGAAACCGCGCGGCGCCTCCTGCTCGAGGCGTTCCTTGTCGAAGACCATGGTGCGCAGCATGCCAGCGAATGCGGGAAGCACAACCTCAAGGGTGTCGACTTGGTCGAACACCGCTTCCTTGTCTTCCTGCAAATCGCGCGCATATGCGGTCGGCAAGCCCTTCAGGGTGGCGAGCAAACCGGTCAGGTCGCCGATCAGCCTGCCGGACTTGCCACGGGTGAGCTCAGCGATGTCCGGGTTCTTTTTCTGCGGCATGATCGACGAGCCGGTCGAATAGGCATCGTCAAGTTTAACGAAGGCGAATTCCTGGGTGTTCCAGATAATGATTTCCTCGCTCAGACGCGACAGGTCAATGCCGGCCATCGCGGCGACGAACGCGAATTCCGCAACTACGTCGCGGCTTGCCGTCCCGTCGATCGAGTTTTCGGTGACACGGCTGAAACCAAGTTCGCGTGCCACTGCATCAGGGTCAAGGCCCAAGGTGTTGCCGGCGAGCGCACCGGAACCGTACGGGCTGGCGTCCGCCCGGCGGTCCCAGTCGACCAGGCGTTGTACATCGCGTAGCAACGGCCATGCGTGTGCCATGAGCTGGTGGGCAAGCAGAACGGGCTGGGCGTGCTGCATATGGGTGCGTCCGGGCATAACGGTGTCCCCCGCCTGTTCGGCCTGGCCGATCAGCGCCTGGACAACGTCGAGGACCTGCCCGGCGATGAAGCGGGCATGGCGGCGCAGCCACATGCGGATAAGCGCGGCGATTTGGTCGTTGCGCGACCGGCCTGCCCGCAGTTTGCCGCCTAGCTCGTCTCCGGCGATGTCCAGCAAACCTCGTTCGAGCGCGGTCGCCTCGTCCTCGTCTTCCTCGATGGGTGCGAACGACCCGTCATCGACGGAACGCTGCAGCTGGTCGAGCGCGGCTTCCATACGATTGAGCTCGTCCTTGGTGAGCAGTCCAGCACGACCGAGAGCGCGTGCATGGGCGCGCGAACCGGCGATGTCGTCGTCGGCGAGCCGCCAGTCGAACTGGGTCGATTTGCTCAGCCGCGCCAGCTCAGGCGAGGGACCGGATGAGAATCGCCCTCCCCACAGCGCGATTGAATGTTCCGGTGCGTTCGAATGTTCCTGTTCGTTGTTCTGTTCCATGGACGTTGGCGTCTTTCTGTGTTGTCTGGGTTGTCGGATTCGGCGTTGTCGGATGCAGTGTTGCCGGACTCGGTATTCCGCAGGCTTGTTGTGTCTTACCCTACACCGGTGATTCGTCAAACCGGCCGGATATGCCGGGAAGGCCATGGACCGGCGTGCCGGCATGGCCTTCCCAATGATTTCCCCGCACGCAACACCCTGTGCCGCAGGTTGCGCGTGCCGTGGTTGGCGTTACTCGACGGTGTTCTCCGGCACTTCGATGCCGTTGCCGAACTTGACGTCACGAGCGGCGGCGACCTTGCTCGGCAGGCCGTAGATCTCGATGAAGCCGTTGGAAGCGTGCTGGTCGAAGCTGTCACCAGAATCGTAGGTGGCGAGGTTGTAGTCGTACAGCGAGCTGTCGGAGCGGCGTCCTGTCACGACCGCGCGGCCGCCGTGCAGGGTCATGCGGATTTCGCCGGACACGTACTTCTGGGTGTCCTCGATGAAGGCGTTGAGCGAATGGACCGCCGGAGAGAACCACTGGGCATCGTAGACGAGCTCCGCCCAGCGCTTGTCGATATCGCGCTTGATGCGGTGCTGCTCACGTTCGAGGCAGCAGTTCTCGAGTTCCTGATGCGCGGTGATGAGCGCGACAGCACCCGGGGCTTCATACAGTTCGCGGGACTTGATGCCGACGAGACGATCCTCGATCAGGTCGATACGGCCGATGCCCTGGGCGCCGGCGCGACGGTTCATTTCCTCGATGGCCTGCAGCGGGGTGACTTCCTTGCCGTCGATCTTGACGGGGACGCCCTGCTTGAATTCGATGACCACCTCGTCCTCGACCGGCGGGAACGCCGGGTCGTCGGTGTAGGAGTAGCAGTCCTTGGTCGGGGCGTTCCACGGATCTTCGAGGAAGCCGGTCTCGATGGCGCGGCCCCACACGTTCTGGTCGATGGAGTATGGGCTCTTCTCGGTCTGGGTAATCGGCAGCTTGTGGTCCTTGGCGAACTGGATTTCGACGTCGCGGGTCAGGGACAGATCGCGAATCGGGCTGATGGCCTTGAGCGTCGGGTCGATCGACTGGATGGAGACCTCGAAGCGGACCTGATCGTTGCCTTTGCCGGTGCAGCCGTGCGAAATGGTGTCGGCGCCAAACTGGTGGGCCGCACGCACCAGATGCTTGGTGATCAGCGGACGGGAGATGGCGGAGACGAGCGGATAGACGCCTTCGTACATGGCGTTCGCCTTGAGGGCGAGCATGCAGTATTCGTCGGCGAACTCCTCACGGGCGTCCACGACATATGCTTCGACCGCGCCGCAGGCGAGTGCACGCTGCTTGATAGTCTCGAGGCTTTCGCCGCCCTGGCCGACGTCGAGAGACACGGCAACGACGTCTTTGCCGGTGCGCTCCTTGAGGTACGGGATTGCCACGGAGGTGTCGAGGCCTCCGGAATACGCCAAGACGATGCGCTTGTTGTCGCTCATGACTGCCCTTTCTGATTGGAGTTCTTGCATGTCGATACTGTAATTATATACAGACCTATGCATAAGTATGCATAAAGCGGTGTTCCGCGTGTCGTTTTTCGGATCGGACCGCGCGCAGACCCGTCTGCGGGCAGGATTTGCATACAAACCGCCGTTTGCCGAAACGAGCCGCGATGACCAAACCCGCGCAGAAAAAGGTAGGCCCGGCGAATTGTCATTGTGGTGACAGTCCACCGGGCGTGGCACACAGGATCAGTCAGCGCTCTGCTGGCTGTTGGAGGAGGCGATGCTCAGCAGCCATTTGGCGCGCGTTGCGGCCGATTGGTCGTCCTTGCAGATGATGAGCACGGTGTCATCGCCGGCGATTGTGCCGAGCACATCGTCCAGTGATTGGCGGTCCATGACACTGGCCACATACTGGGCCGCCCCCGAAGGCGTATGTATCACCGCAAGATTGCGCGCCGACGCCACGGAAGTGACCAATCCGGACAGAATACGCGACATCTGCTGCTGCGCCGATTTCGGAGTCGTCGACTGCCCGTACCCCAACACATAGGCGACCGTCCCGTTCTCGAGACGTGTTTTGGTCGCGTTGATCTCCTCGAGATCTCGGCTGAGCGTCGCCTGGGTGACGTCTATTCCCTCATCCGACAGCATGTCGGAGAGTTGAGATTGGGACGTGACGATGTGATGCAGCAGCATCTCCTCGATCGCACTGAGACGAGCCGCCCGTGTCGCGGGCCGTTGCAACGGCGTTTTCTTGTCTTCCATAGCGTCCACGCAGCTTAGGCGAGCAGGCCTTCGTCACCGCGCAGCTGGCCAGTCAGCCAGGTGAGCAAAGCTTTCTGGGCGTGCAGGCGGTTTTCGGCTTCGTCCCAGACCACGGACTGCGGGCCATCGATCACCGATGCGGTGACCTCCTTACCGCGGTACGCGGGCAGGCAGTGTTGGAACAGGGCGTCCGGCTTGGCGAGCTTCATCAGTTCGTCGTTGACCTGGTAATCCCAGAACGGCTTGGAGCGCTTCTCATACTCGGCTTCTTCGCCCATAGACACCCAGGTGTCCGTGAACACGCAGTCGGCGCCTTCGACTGCCTCGCGCGGATCGGTGGTCACAAGGATGGACCCGCCGTTTTCGGCCGCGATGCGCTTGGCGTCATCCACAATGCTCTGCTCAGGCAGATAGCCGTAAGGCCCGGCGATGCGGACGTTCATACCCGCAGTCGCGCCAGCGAGCAGATAGGAGTTGGCCATATTGTTGGCCGCATCCCCCAGGTAGGCGATGGTCTGCCCGGCAAGCGCATCGACACCGCCGCGGAACTGGGCGATGGTCATGAAGTCGGCGAGCACCTGGCAAGGGTGGAACTGGTCGGTCAGCGCGTTGACGACGGGGACGGTCGCATATTTGGCCATCTCCTCGACGCGTTCCTGCCCGAAGGTGCGCCAGACGATGCCGTAGGCCATACGGGTGAGTACGCGCGCGGTGTCGGCTACCGGCTCGCCTCGGCCCAGCTGGGAGCCGGACTTGTCGATGACCAGCGGATATCCGCCGAGTTCCGCCACGCCGATTGAGAAGCTCGAACGGGTGCGGGTGCTGGGCTTGTCGAACAGCACGGCGACGCCCTGCGGCCCTTCGAACGGCCGCTTGTAGAAGCGGTTTTCACGGAATTTCAATCCAAGTGCGATGATCTGCTTCTGCTCGTCATGATTGACGTCATCATCGCGAAGCATGTGGCGCAACTGCCCATCCATACGGTGTACTCCATTCTCTTTGGTTCTCTTTGGTCTGTACTGTCTCTTCGGCCTGTCCAACTCGGGCGTCGCCTTTGCACCGGTCGCGAACCGGTTGTACATCGGTCGTAGCGGCTACGAAGGCCGTGACGTCAGTCGTCGGCGAGATCCGCCGGCACGCCGGCCATGATCGAAACGGCCTCATCCACATCCTGCGCGGAGACGATCAGCGGGGGCGCGATGCGCAGCGCATCCGGGGCGACGGCGTTGACGATCAGCCCGTGTTCAAGCATCCAGTTCATCGCCGCATGGGCGCACGGGTGCGCCAGCTCGACCGCATCCAGCAGACCGGCGCCGCGCGTTGACTTGAACAGCGGATTGCCGGTGGCCATGATACCTTCGCGCAGCTGCTTGCCTCGCGCCTGGGCGTTGGCGAGCAGATCATCATGCTCGATGACGCCCAAGGTGGCGAGCGCAGCCGCGGCCCCGAGCGGGTTGCCTGCGAAGGTGGATCCGTGCGATCCGGGAGTGAACAGGTCGGACAATTGCTGTCCGAAGGCGATCATGCCGCCCATCGGGAAGCCTCCCGCCACACCTTTGGCGAAGGTGATGATATCCGGGGTCACACCACCGGAGAGTTCCTTCTGTTGGAAGGCGAACCAGCTGCCGGTACGTCCGACGCCGGTCTGCACTTCGTCGATGATGAGCAACGCATGATGCTCGTCGCACAGCTGCCGCGCCTGGCGTACATACTCGGCGCCGACCGGCATGACGCCGGCTTCGCCTTGGATGAGTTCCATGATGACCGCGGCGACCGGGCCTTTGCCGTCAGCTGCGGTTCCGGTCGCGTCGAATGCAGCCTTGAGCGCTTCGACGTCGCCGGGTTCGACGAATTCGACCGCCGGGACGAGCGGCTCGAACGGCTCGCGGATCACGGGCTTCCAAGTGGCGCTCAGAGCGCCCAGAGTGCGCCCGTGGAAACCGTGGACCATGGAGATGATACGCGCCGGCTTGCCGCCTTGTTCAGGCAATGCACCCGGAAGTGTACGCCCGTACAGCTTGGCAAGCTTGATGGCCGCCTCATTGCCTTCGGCGCCCGAATTGCCGAAATAGACGTGGGACCCTTCAGGGGCTCCGGCGAGCTTGACCAGTTTCGCTGCGAGTTCGATCTGCGGTTCGGTGGCGAAATAGTTGCTGGTGTGGGCGACTTTGGCCGCCTGCTCGCTGACGGCCTTCACCCACGCCGGATGGGCGTAACCGAGCGAGTTAACCGCGATACCTGCGAGGAAATCAAGGTATTCATTGCCATCGATATCCCAGATGCGCGTGCCCTTGCCGTGATCCATGACGCGCAGCGGAGTGCCGAACACGTTCATGTGCACTTGCGAGTATTTGCCGAGCCACGCTTTGTCTTTGGTCCCGAGTTGCTCGAGCTGTCCGTCAGTCGTCATAGGAACTCCTCATTTCCACACCATCTTCGGGCACGACCATGGTGCCGACGCCTGAGGTGGTGAATATCTCGTTCAGAATCGAATGTGGTTTGCGCCCGTCGATGATGTGCGCCTGGGGCACTCCCCCGTCGATGGCGCGCACACATGCCTCCATCTTGGGCCGCATGCCGGTTTCCAGATCGGGCAGCATGTCGCGCAGGTTTTCGACGCCGATGCGGCCAATCAGAGAGTTGCGGTCCGGCCAATCCGCGTACAGGCCGTCAACATCGGTGAGAATCACCAGTTTGCGGGCGCCAAGCGCGGAGGCGAGGGCAGCGGCCGCTGAGTCTGCGTTCACGTTGAGCACCTGGGTGGCGTCTTCTTCGTCTGGCGCGACCGAGGACACGACAGGGATGCGACCAGCGGAAATCAGATCCTCAACAGCGGAGGCGTCGACGCTGACCACATCGCCGACGAGCCCGATATCGGTGGGTTTGCCGTCGATGATAGGCTTGCGCTTCATAGCGGAAAACAGGCCGCCGTCCTCGCCTGACAGGCCTACGGCCATCGGACCGTGGGAGTTGATGTAGCCGACCAGTTCGCGGGAGACCTTGCCGGTGAGCACCATACGCACGACGTCCATCGCCTCAGGTGAAGTGACGCGTAAACCGCCCTTGAACTCGGATTTGATGCCGAGCGCCTTGAGCATCTTGGAAATCTGCGGGCCGCCGCCGTGGACGACGACGGGATGCATGCCCACTTGACGCAGGAACACCATGTCTTCGGCGAAGCACTGCTTGAGGTGCTCGTCGACCATGGCGTTGCCGCCGTATTTGATGACGATCCGCTGCCCGGCGAACTCCTCGAGCCAAGGAAGCGCTTCGATCAGCACTTCAGCTTTCTGGTCCGCCCGCAAATCGGTGTGTACGTCCAGGTGGTATCCCGGACCTTTCAAATCACTCATGCCGTTCTTTCTGTATGTGTAATCGCTTGCGTGTCTGTGACAGGCATAGCCTCGTAAGCGACCTTTGCCGATCAGCTCTCGTAATCGGCGTTGATGTGTACGTATTCGTGGGTCAGGTCGTCGGTCCACACGGTCGCTTCGGCCTCGCCGGCGTTGAGGTAGACGTCCACCCCCACTTCGCGCGGGGTCATATCGACCTCGGAGCGATCACGCCCGGTGCCGCCTCCTTGGCAGATGCGCACGCCGTTGACGTCGACATCAACATGCGTCGGGTCGAATGGTGCGACACTAGGCGGAACCGTGCCCAGCGAGCTGAGGATGCGGCCCCAGTTCGGGTCGTTGCCGCTGACCGCGCATTTGAACAGGTTCGATGCGGCGATGGCACGCCCGCAGGCGAGCGCCGCGTCTTCACTGGTTGCCCCGTGGATGCTGATGCGGATGTCGTGGCTGGCGCCTTCACCGTCGCCTACGATCTGGCGGGCGAGAGATGCGCATGCCTGACGGACGAGATCGTTGAATTCGTCAGGGTCCGGCTCCACGCCGGAAGCGCCTGATGCGAGCAGCAGCACGGTGTCGTTAGTGGACATGCAGCCGTCGGTGTCAATGCGGTTGAAGGTCACTGAGGTGCCTGCGGACAACGCGGCCTGCATGGCGCCCGGGGTGACGATGGCGTCAGTGGTGATGACACAGAGCATCGTAGCCAGCTGTGGGGCGATCATGCCGGAGCCTTTGACCATGCCGCCGATGCGGTATCCGTTGCCTTCCAACGCCACGGTTTTCGGCTTGGTGTCGGTGGTCATGATTGCGTGCGCGGCGTCGCTTCCGCCCTGTTCGCCGGAATCAAGCCCCGCGTAAGCGCTGTGCACTCCGGACAGGACGTGGTCCAGTGGCAGCAGCTCGCCGATCAAGCCGGTCGAGCATACCGCGACCTTGCCGTCTTCGACGCCGAGCAGGCCTGCCGCCTCATGCGCGGTGGCTTGGGACTGTTCGAAACCGGGCTGCCCGGTGCAGGCGTTGGCCCCGCCGGAATTGAGCACCACGGCCTTGAGATGGCCGTCGGCCACCGCTTTGCGCGACCACTGTACCGGGGCGGCACAGAATCGGTTGGAGGTGAATACGCCAGCCGCCGCGTCAAGCGGGCCGTTGTTGACCACGAAGGCAAGATCAAGCTTGCCCGCCTTCGCGGAGATACCGGCGGCGACTCCGGCGGCGGAGAATCCTTGTGCGAACGTTACACTCATGGTGCCACTCCAATCTTGGTCAGACCTTGGTCCTCGGGAAGCCCCAAGGCGATGTTCAGCGATTCGACCGCCTGCCCGGCGGTTCCCCTGTTGAGGTTGTCGATTGCGGCGAAAGCGATGATTCTGCCTGCATGCCGGTCGGCGACGACCTGAACATGCGCCGCGTTCGAGCCGACGACATTGCCTGTGGCCGGAAGCGTACCCTGCGGCAACACAGTGACGAAATCCTGCCCTGCGTATGCCTGTTCCCAGACCGCATGCAACTGGTCGTCGCTCAGATCACGGGCGGCGTCGGTCATCGGCGCGCTCACCGTAGCGAGGATGCCACGCGCCATCGGCACCAGCACCGGGGTGAACGACAGAGAGAACTTCGATGCCTGCGCCGCCTGCAAACCGGCGGCATGGGCGAAGTTCTGCAGGATTTCGGGGATATGCCGATGGGTGCCGCCGACGCCATAAGGCACCGCGGAACCGAAGGCTTCAGCAGCCAGCAGGTTGGTGCGTTTGAGGTTCTTGCCGGCACCTGAATACCCGACGGCGAGGTCAGCGACGATGCCGGTATGTTCGATCAGCCCTTCGGCGATACCGGGCTGCAACGCGAATGTGGTCGCGGTGACATTGCACCCCGGGCCGGCGATGCGCTTGGCGCCGGGCAACGCGGCACGTTGACGGGTGTACGTGCCGTCAGCGCTCTTGCCGGTGATGAGCTCGGGCATGCCGTACGTCCAGTGCTCGTAGAAATCACCGCCATAGAAAGCATCCCAAGCGTCCCGCTCTTCGAGACGGTGGTCCGCACCCAAGTCGACAACGATGGACTGCGGGTCGAGCTTGGCGGCCAAAGCGCCTGAAGCGCCGTGCGGCAGGGCGAGCACGATGACATCATGCCCATTGAGTACTTCCGGGGTGGTGTCCTGCACCGTCAAATCCGCAAGCTGCGGGATGTGCGGCATATGCTTGCCCAGTCGGTCTCCCACCGAAGAATGACCTGCGACGCACGTCACCTCGAAATCGGGGTGCGCCGCCAAAATGCGCAACGCCTCCCCGCCTGCATACCCGGTGGCTCCCGCCACCGCGACGGTGTATTTTGCCATTTCACATCACTTCCCATGCATGATGGCTGCATATCAATACCGCCAGTATAGCATATCTATACAGAACCATGTATAACTATGCATGGGTGTGTCGCGCACAACGTTCAGGCAACACCACAGCCCGCCGCGCACGCGCAGTCAGGCGCGGTCAGGCGCTCAGCGAATCCGTTCCGCTTCCCGATCCACCGCCGTACAGCTGGTTGCCGATCATCTGGTACAAATCGGCGGAGGTGATGCCTTTGACCAGCATCCACACCCACACCACAGTGATAATCACGTCGATAATGACGGCGGCGATGGCGAAGCCTCGACCTTTCATATGGAAGGTCTTGTCACGCCAGATCGAGACGGCCCCAAGAATCGCCGGAAGGATAGGCAAGCCCATGAGCGCGAACACGAACGACACGATGGCCGAACTGTCCCAGCGCCCGTACAACGGATTGGAAGCGGGGTCGTTGACATCGATACCGTTGAAATACCGTGGCTGATAACCGGGTTGGCCCGGCAACGGCGTACCGTTCCTGCCTTGTTGCGGCCACACACCTTGCGGTCCGTACGGATACGGCCCGTATGGCTGGTTCGGATTCTGCGGTCCCGGCTGGGTGTATTGCCCAGACGGATACTGCTGGGACGGGCCTTGCGGTTGATTGTTCCCCGGCCATTGTTCCTGCTGCGGCGCGCCCGCCCACGGCATTGCCGGCTGGGTGTTGCCGCCCTGTTGCCCCGCAGGAGAAGAATTGGCGTCCTGACGCTTGTTCTTACCGCTGTCGTCATCGTCGCGGCCGAACTGGTAAGGATTGTAATCGGCGGGGAACTGACTGCGCATGGCACCGTATTCCAGTGCTCCGGACCGGCTTGTCTGTGCAGACTGCGCAGAACCGGCGCTCTCGCCCGTGGTCTGCTGCGGTTCAGATGCCGTCTGTCCGGGACGATCGGCTTCGCTCATGGTTCCTCCTCGTTGCCGCGCGATGTTACGCACCGCGGCTGCCGTTGTCCGGCCTGTACGCCGCCCGGTCACAAGGCCGGACAGCCTGAATACACATCTGCCGGCGCCCAATCCGGGAGCCGGCAGAATCAATGGGCTTCCGGGTGTGCGCCGCTTGCGCACACCACGATAGCACCCTTGTCAGCGTAACCGCCGATTATGCACGCAATTGCGCGCCAAGCTCAGCGGCAGCGTCAGTGACGGCCTTACGGACCGTAACGCTGTCTTGTGAGTCGAAGGTCTTGTCCGCGGAGCGGAAGACCACCGAGAACGCAAGCGACTTCTTGCCTTCGCCGAGCTGATCGCCGGTGAATACGTCGAACAGCTGGATGGATTCAAGCTGGTCGCCTGCCGCCTTGCGGATCACGGCTTCAAGCTGAGCGGCGCTCACCGTATCCGGGACGGTGAACGCAAGGTCCTGCTTGACCGGCGGGAAGGTTGAAATCGGCTTGGCTTGCACGGGCTTGCCATCAAGTGTGCCGAACAGCGCGGTCAGATTGAGTTCGAAAGCGGCGGTGTGCGCCGGGAATTCGAGCGCATCGTTGACGTGCGGATGCAGCTCGCCGACCATGCCAACCTCGGTTTCACCGGCCATCACCTTGGCGGCGCGGCCCGGATGCCATTGCGCAGGAACATCGGCGGCCGCCGGCTGCGACAACGTCAGATGCGCGCCCAGACGGTCGCTGATCCGCTGCACGGCCTCGACCGCGTCAGACCAATCGACGTCACGATGCACGCCCAGCCAGCCGGTTTCCTCAGCCTTGCCGGCAAGGATGCCAGCCACGTGAAGCGGCTGGTCCGGCAGACCTGCGTCCAA
Source organism: Bifidobacterium thermophilum (assembly GCF_002846655.1). Lineage (NCBI taxonomy): Bacteria > Bacillati > Actinomycetota > Actinomycetes > Bifidobacteriales > Bifidobacteriaceae > Bifidobacterium > Bifidobacterium thermophilum. Next base: position 78,018 of record NZ_PCGX01000012.1, read on the forward strand.
CGCCTTGAGTTGTTCGTCGGTCGGCTTGACGCCGCCGGGGAGCGCCGGGATGGCAGGGGCGTTCGGATCCCACAGGTACACATGCCCGATTTCATACAGGCTGACGTTCTCAATGCCGCGACGCAGATTGCGCTGCACGGTGTGAGCCAAGGTCGGCAGGACTTCGCGGCGCAGGAACGGACGGTCTCCGGCGAGCGGGTTCGCGATTTCCACGCTGACGGGCTTGACCGCGTCGGCGTCATAGGAGAACGCCTTGTAGTCGGCGTCGCCGACGAACGGGTAGCTCAGCGTCTCGACCATACCGTATTCGGCGAGTTCGTTGGCCACCTCACGGCGATGACGCTGGTCAGGGGTCAGGCCGACAGCACCGGATACGGGGGCCGGCGGTACGGTGGTCGGAATTTGGTCGTAGCCGACCAGACGGGCGACTTCCTCGACCAAATCGCACGGCTCGTTCAAATCAGGACGCCACGTCGGCGGGGTGACGGAGAATTCGCCATTGCCGCCGCCGGCGACCATGCAGCCGATATCGGTGAGGATATCACTGATCTTGTTGACCGGAGTATCAAGGCCTGCGACGCGACGAACCTCGTCGGCCTTGAAGTGGATAGGACGACGACGCGCAGGCGTGTTGTTCACGTCGGTAGGATGCTCAGACGGCTCACCGTTGCCGTACTTGGTCATCAGTTCGGCTGCCATCTGCGCGGCTGCCGGCTGCAATGCGAAGTCCACGCCGCGTTCGAAACGCTTCGACGCCTCGGAAGGAATCTTGTGGCGACGGGCAGAACGCGCGATGGTGACCTGGTCGAAATGCGCGGATTCCAGCAGCACGTTCTTCGTTTCGGCGGTCACTTCGCCATACAGGCCGCCCATCACGCCGGCGATGCCGAGGATGCGTGAACCGTGCTGGCCGTTCGGCGAATCCGTAATCAGCAGATCCTCCGGGCTCAGGTCATGGTCCTTGCCGTCGAGCGTGGTGAGCTTCTCGCCCGCCTTGGCGCGGCGCACAACGATCGGGCCTTCGATCTTGTCCAAATCGTAGGCGTGCATCGGTTGGCCCAAGTCAAGCATCACGTAGTTGGTGACGTCCACAGCGAGCGAAATGGACCGCATGCCCGAACGTATCAGACGGCGACGCATCCAGTTCGGCGTATGCGAGGACGGGTCGAAATTGCGCACCGCACGAGCATAATAGCGGTCGCAACCGGGGACACCGTGAATCGGGTTGTCATCTTCGATGGACACTTCGATGTCGGACGGGGTGCCAGCCGCCACAGCGGTCAGATCCGGCGCCTTCTCGTTGAGCTCAATCACCGGATCGGTGAACTTCGCACCGGTGGAATGATGGTATTCGCGCGCCACACCGCGGTAGGAAAGCGTGTACCCGCGATCCGGGGTGATGTTGATCTCGAGGATCGGCTGGTCAAGATGCAGCAGGTGCATCGCGTCGTCGCCGGGCTTGAGCGCCTCATACTCGTCAGGCGTGAAGCCGTAGTTGCGCAGCAGGATGATGCCGTCATGGTTGTCGCCGAGTCCGAGTTCGCGTTCGGAAGCGCACATGCCGTCGGACATATGCCCGTAGGTCTTGCGCGGTTCGATACGGAAATCACCGGGCAGCACAGCTCCCGGCAGCGTGACGACAACCTTCTCGCCGGCGGCCATATTCGGCGCTCCACACACGATGCCGCGCGGCACCTTGTTGCCGTTCTCGTCAACGGCATTGTATTTGTCGCCGACATCCACATGGCACCAGTTGATGGTCTTGCCGTTCTTCTGCGGTTCCGGCGTGGCGTCCACCACGTAGCCGACCACGATCGGACCGGTCACCTGCGAGGCATGGATCTGCTCCTCTTCAAGGCCGACCTTGACGAGATCCTTCGCAAGCTGTTCGTATGTCAGACCCTGGGGAACCTCGACGTGTTCCTTGAGCCAGTCAATATCAACCATAGGCATGGGTCAATCACTCCCCCATCACAAACTGTTCGCTGAAGCGCACGTCACCTTCGACGAGGTCGTGCATGTCGTTGATGTCGTGGCGCAGCAGAAGCGTACGCTCCATGCCGACGCCGAACGCGAAGCCGGTGTAGACCTCCGGGTCAAGCCCCGCGGACTTGAGCACGTTCGGGTTGACCATGCCGCAGCCGCCCCATTCGAGCCAGCCGGCGCCGCCCTTCTTGTCAGGGAACCACAGGTCAAGCTCGGCGCTCGGCTCAGTGAACGGGAAGTAGCTCGGACGCAGACGGGTCTTGGCCTCGGGGCCGAACATGGCGACGGCAAGCTTGTCCAGCACGCCCTTGAGATCGGCCATGGTCAGATGCTTGTCCACCGCAAGCGCCTCGCACTGGTGGAACACCGGGGTGTGGGTGGCGTCGAGCTCGTCCGTGCGGAACACACGGCCCGGGGACGCGATATACAGCGGAACCCCGCGGGTAAGCAGCGCGCGCACCTGGTCGGAGGAAGTCTGCGTACGCAACACCATGTTGGAGCCGACGAAGCCCGCAGCGTCCTTGGCCTGGTTGCCCTTGACGTAGAAGGTGTCCTGCATCTGGCGGGCGGGATGGTCGGGGCCGAAATTCAAGGCGTCGAAGTCATACCACTCGGTTTCCACTTCCGGACCCGCCGAAATCTGCCAGCCCATCGAGATGAAGAAGTCCTCGACATCCTCCATAAGCCTCGGCAGCGGATGGCGTGCGCCCAAGGGCTTACGGCGGATCGGCAGCGTCATGTCAACCGTCTCGGCGGCGAGGGCACGTTGCTCCTCCTCAGCCTTAATCTGCTGCTGCTTGGCGCCAAACGCGCGCCCGAAATCGGCGCGCAGCTTGCCCATGAGTTTGCCGGCTTCCTTCTTCTGGTCGGCGGGGAGCGAGCCAATAGCCTTGCTCGCTTGCGTCATTGCCGATTCCGCACCCGCATACTGGGTTTTGATGGCTTTCAATTCCTCCGAGCTGGAGGCTTTTTCGATCTTCCCGATGCCTTCGTTGACCGCTGCGGTCACCGCCTGTGCATCGAATACCGCGCTCTGTGCCACGAGTACCCTTTCTTATTTCAGTGAAACGTCGCTCTTGCTCAAGCCGTTGTACCGTCTTCACATTTTCCCAATATGACTCGACATAGCTAGGCTCATAAGCATGACCGCCGCACTGGTCGCCAGGTTCAGCGATTCGGCCTTCCCATAAATCGGGATGGCGACAACACGGTCGGCTTGCTCGACCAAGTGGGCTGGCAGACCGCGCGCCTCGTTGCCGAACAGCACGGTAAGCGGACGGCTGGAGTCCTGCAGTTCGTGTTCCAGCATGTGGCCGCGTTCGCCGAGCAGACCCGGCAGCTGTTCGGGGGCCCGATCCGGCGTGCCATGTACGTCGGCGGCGACCAATGTGCTGTGCTCGCCAGCGCACCAACCAAGGAAATCCTGGGTGGTCATGGTCAGGACCGGCACATGGAACAGCGATCCTGCGGTGGCGCGAACGACCTTGGGATTGAAGCGGTCGACGCTGTCATCCACGAAAATCACGGCGTCACAGCCGGCGGCATCGGCGGCGCGGATAACAGTGCCCGCGTTGCCGGGGTCGCGCACCTGCCAGAACGCGGCGACCATGGGATGATCTGACCAGTCGAGGTCATCGGGGTCGTCTTGCATGCGTTCGGTGAGGCCGACGGCGGCGATGCCTTGGCAGTCCCCGCTGATCTGGCGCATGACTTGGGCTGTGGCGCCGTGGATGTACAGGCCGCCCTGCTGGCCCGCCCGCGGGTTGTCAAGCGCCTCGCGGTAGATTTCGGCGATGGTCTGGTTCGCGGGCTGCGGGTCGTCCCCGCTCATCTGCACGTACAGGTCGGTGATGACATCGGGACGCCAGCGAATCGCTTCGCGCACGGATTGCGGCCCTTCGATGAGGAACCGCCCGGAGCGTTCACGCTGCGACTTGGACTCCAAGCCTGCGATCTTGCGCACGCGATCGGCATGCGGATTGCTCAGTATCTCATTGTTCAACGGCATACCGCCCACTGTACGCGGCGGCGGCTACTTGGCGTGGCGTGCGAGGATCCGCTCACACGGCGGGCATCTATCACACCTCAGGCCACCCGCACAGCATCCAACCGGGCCAACGTGTGAGGATTCACTCGCATGATGACCAACTAACACTCCCCCAGACCACCCGCATGCGCTCAACCAGACCAACATGTGAGGATTCACTCACACAATGACGGGCGGGGCGCCAAAATCAACAGAATCCGTCACCCAATTAGGTCACTATGCGAGCGAATCCTCACACAGTGACCGGTAAAGACCTGCAATACCAAGAATTAAAGGAGACAAGGGGCCAACATGTGAGGATTCACTCACACGATGGACACTGTTACAAGCCGCAATTATGGGAGAACACTTCCGCGCAGCTTGCATTCCCATTGCGTAACACTGGGATGGTTCTACCGATTTACCTGAAAGAAGCCGGGGATCCACATGATGAATGATGATTGGTTTGACCGCAGGTGAACCGCAGGGGCGGTGTGCAACGACGCGCTAGTACAATCGGCGGTATGCAGACACAGGATTTTGAACAGATCAGGCAGCAGACCGCGCAAGCGACGCGCGAGGTCCTTGAGGCGGCGCACTTGTCCGCCGGCGATATTTTCGTCATTGGATGCTCATCCAGCGAGGTGCTCGGCGAGCAGATCGGCACCCATACGTCCATGGATGTGGCGCCGTACCTGTTCGAAGGCGCCCAATCGGTACTGAAGCCTGCGGGAATCTTCCTCGCCGCACAATGCTGCGAGCATTTGAACCGCGCGCTGGTCATTGAACGGGACTGCTTGGAACATTACGGCTTCGATCAGGTCAACGCAATCCCTCAGCCCAATCATGCGGGTGGCGCGTTCGGCACCATCGCCTACCAATCGTTCGATCATCCGGTACTGGTCGAAGATATCCAAGCCAAAGCGAAAGCCGGCATCGATATCGGCGGCACGCTCATCGGCATGCATATCCACCCGGTGGTCGTTCCGCTGCGCATTTCCATTGACATGATTGGCAAGGCGCACATCATCTGCGCACGATACCGCCCCAAGTACATCGGCGGCAGCCGCGCGATCTACGACGAAAAGCTGATGTAGGCCCTGACGGCCTCCAGTCACGGGCTGTGTCGGGAAGCCCGCAAGCCCGTGACTATTCGGCCGCCCCAGTCGTCTTGCCGAGCAGCCCGAAGTCAACAGTGGACATGAATATCGTCTGCGTGAGCATCGTACGATAATTCTCACGGACATCGGTAGCGGTACCATCGCTGTTCGTCTGGATATGACGAAGGAAATCAACCATCAGGCATGAGAACAGGATCATCGCTTCTTTCGGATTGCTGCACACCATGCGAATAGACGGCTCCCACATATCCCACAGCTGATTGCCATGTGCAACCGTGGTTCTCCAGCTTCCGCCAAGAATCTGATGTGACCCATTGCCGACCATCGAACCGACAACAGTGTCGGCAATGCCCTGAATGTCAAGATCAGCACCATCCGGGTAAACGTTCCGGTACCCGAACCGCACGAGACCCGCCACGCTGTAATCCTGCATATTGAGCAGATACTGATCCAACGCCGGCCCCATCACCCACCGGCTGCCATCGGCACCCATCACCGTGTCAAGACGCAAACCCGAAGGCACCCCCGAGTACACTGCCGCATACTGCGCGGCATACGCGGCAATGAGTGCCACAGGATCCGCCATCTCACTGACCTGAACAACACCGTTAATCGAGCACATCCGCTCAAGACGCGCGTAGAACGGCCCCTCCGCCACGGCCAGACCATGCAACAGGTCGCGCTGCTTCTCCTTACGCACCCGCGCGAAATAGATTCTGTCTTGCAAGGTCGGCTTGGGCATCGGCTTTGCATACGCCGGCCAGCCGTTCGTTGGTTCGTTCATCATCCCTGCTTTCATTTTGATGATTTGGTTTGTGGTTGGGTGCCGTGCGGGGGCCGCTAGAACCTCCGCCCCCGGTACACGACCTCCTTGAACGTATGCCAGTTACACGCATCCCAATACGCCCGCAGGAACGCCGCATCCGGGATATACGGCCCATTCCCCTGCCCGAAGAACACACGCCTGGCGTTCACCCGACGCTCGCCGACCAGACGGCCGAAATCCTCACGGACCTGCGACCACCCATACTTCACACCGTCGTAGATGAACCCGCCCATGGTCGCACTGCCGCCGCCATGCGGATTATGCGCCACCGGGATACCCCACAGCACGGACCGGCCCGCATCATCAATCGTCACCTTCTCGCCCGGCTTCACCTGCCGGGCGAACCCCTCGGGCGACAAACCAGCCGCGTACGCGTACTCCTTATCGGACGGGACACGCGCACGATACCGGGTCAACGGCACGTCCCACGGGCCCACCAGGTTCCCCTCGCGAACCTTCAGGCCATGCCGGTCCGCCTCATACCAGGTCACACCATCCGGCCACACGCCACCATACGACAGCCAACGGCGGTAATACACCCGCAGCATCGTCGCCAACACTTGCAGCATCCCCTCATCCGGCTCCACCACCTCGCCCAACAGGCGCACATCACGAAAATGCGCCTCATACCAGTCAGCCGGCAGATCATGCACACGAGCCACACGCAGGATCTCATACCGCTCAGGCCGATCATGCAACACATATGACTCCCCCTCGGCGTTCAGCAAATACATCCCCCCACGCCACACAAACACAAACACATGAAACCACCTGGACGGACGAAGGGTCTGATACATCCCCGGGACACCGGCGAGCAGCGCCTCGCCGCCATCACCGACAACCCAGCTCCGGCAATTATCCAGATCCACGCCCAACGCGCGCAGACCATCCATCTCCCGCGGAGACAACAACGTGAACGGACCCTCGACCCTCACCACGGATACCCCTTCAATCAAAGCCAACAAACAATCAGAAAAGAACCTGTTCTTCAAACAATGACCCAAGCGGACACCACGCCCGGCCGCATCGCAACCGCGCCTTACACGGGACTACCCCCGGGAAGAATCTCAGGCAATTCGACAGACACCCCCCGGTATGTCAACCTCAACGGCAACTTGCACACGTAACCCGCATCCCAATACGCGCGCAGGAACGCCGCATCCGGCTCATACCAGTCACGCCAGTCACGCCTGCGATTGAAGAACACATGCCTTGCGTTCACCCGCCGTTCGCCGACCGGGCGTGCAAAATCCTCACGGACCTCACGCCACCCATACGCGACGCCGTCGTAAATGAACCCGCCCATGGTCCCGCTGCCGCCGCCATGCGGATTATGCATCACCGGGATACCCCACAGCACGGACCGGCCCGTATCATCGATCGTCACCGCCCTACCCGGCTTCACTCGCCGGGCGAACCCCTCGGGCGACGAACCAGCCGCATACGCGTACTCCACCTCGGACGGGACACGCCACCGATACCGGGTCAACGGCACATCCCACGGGCCAACCAAGCCGCCCTCACGCACCTTCAAACCAGACCTGTCAACATCCTCCCAGATCACACCATCCGGCCACACACCACCATACGACAGCCAGCCGCGATAATGCACCCGCAGCATCGCCGCCAAGACTTGCAGCATCCCCCTGTCCGGCTCCACCGTCTCGCCCAACAGGCCCACATCACCGAAATCCGCCTTATACCAGTCAGCCGGCAGACCATCCGGACGCGACAACGCATACACGTCATACTCATCCGAACCATCATCGCCCCCCTTCCAATCGATATTGGCCAGCAACAATACGCCACGCCACACAAACGCATAGACGGGATAGAAATCCCGACCCCAAATGCCTGGCAACCACTCGCCACCGGAGGTATCCGCGAGCAGCGCCTCGCCGCCACCACCGACGACCCAGTAATCGCAATGCTCCAGATCCACGCCCAACGCGCGCAGACCATCCATCTCCCGCGGAGACAACAACGTGAACGGACCCTCGACCCTCACCACGACAACCTCTTCCCACCCCAACACAAGCGTTAGGACTCGCTGTTCTTCAACCTTCTTCTCTCTTGACGGTACCGGAATGTCTCACACGTCTCGGTAACGACACGCGAGACACTCCACATTTCAACAACGTCAAACCTTTGACTTTTTCGCTCCCATCCCAGCAGCTTCAACATGCCATATATCAGAACAGCATGCTAACTACTCCGACACGTCCCCCAGATCATGTCCCAAATGTTGCCACATGCAACACCACGACTGAGAGCGCCCGACGCAGAACCAACGCCGATCTCCTGCGCACCCAAGGCGGCAGAGAGCACATATCTTGTCTTTTCGTAGTACCTTCGGAAGCGTTTCTTCATTATCGGGGTTCGCACATGTCCAACACCGCAAGTACATCACGCGGAATATCAACACACCTACCGCCGAATCCGGATACAACGAACCCTGCTAAGCGCGTTATCTTCCGGCAAGTACTACAGATACCGCAGATAACAGCAGATCTGCGGCCCCTCTGTGTATCACACCGATGCGTCATCGGGCACCGGGAAGACCTCCACATCGTTCACCATGACTGCGATCACTTGCCGCCAAAGAAGCTGAACGCGCCGAACCACACCGACACCGCGAGCGCAATCATTGGCACCGCGAAGCAGCACACGAGGAACACCCGGTCGCGTGTCCCGCTCATGCTGACGCGTGCATGGCTGCGAGGCCCGTCGCCGCCGAATCCACGCGCCTCCATCGCGGTCGCCAGCGTGGTCGAACGCCTGATGGACAGCACCAGCAAGGCGAACGCCTGCGGGAAGAACGCCTTGAACGCGTTGTCGTCACCGAGTCCGCGCGAACGGCGTGACGCGGTGAGCGCCGCCCAGTCGTCGCGTAGCACGGAAAACAGGCGCATACCGGCGAGCCCGCCATAGACGAATCGGTCTGGCAAATGCAGAATCTGGCTGAACGCGTCCGCCAGATCGGTCGCGTCAATGCCCAACACCAGAATAATCGCGGGAATACCGACCGCCAGAATGCGCAAGCCGGTAGCCAAGGCAAGCCACGCCGACCGTTCACTGACGGTGATCATGCCCCAATGCCACCAGACGGCTCCCCCCTGTTTGCCGTACAGCAGTACGGCGAGCGCCGAACCTGGCGCCCCGATGAATACCGGCCACGTGGATTTGACGACCCGCAGCGGTTTGAGCCCGAGGCAAGCGAGCGCCAGGAATTCGATGACAAGTGCGGTGCATGCGGACACCCAGTCGAGGCTGAAAATAAGCGGCAGGGAGGCGAGCAGGGCGCCGAAGAGCCGGTAGGCGGGGTTGATGGATGCGATGACGCTTGACCTGCTGGAGGCACGCGGCTGTTCGTGGCGTTCGTTGACCGGGCTGACGCGGATGGTTTGCTCGTCGTCCCATTGGCCGTGCCCGCCTTGCGGGATGAGTTCGATGACTCGTGCGCCGAGCGCGGTGACGAGCTCATGGTCGTGGGTGACGACGATGATGCTGACGCCGTCGCCGCGCAGCCCGTGGATGAGGTGGACGATCTGCATCCAAGTGCGGCGGTCCTGCCCGAACGTCGGTTCGTCAAGGATGAGCACGCGTGGGGCGGCGGCGAGCGCTGCGGCCACGGTGAGTCGGCGTTTTTCGCCTCCGGACAGCGTGTACGGGTTGACGTTCTCGTACCGGCTGAGGTTGAAGCGTTCGAGCAGGTCGTGCGCGCGGCGGCGGGCTTCGTCGGGTGCGATGCCGGTGCGCAGCGGTCCGAGCATGACTTCGTCGATGACGCTGCCTCGGGCGAACTGGTGCTCGGGGTTTTGGAAAACGTAGGAGATGCGGGAGGCGAGTTCGGTTGATTTCCAGTTGATTGGCTGGGTGCCGTGCGCGTTCCCGGCGAGTTCGCGGCTGGCGTTAACGGAGCTTTCGAGCGGTTTGAGCAGGCCGGCAAGGGTCAGGGAGAGCGTGGATTTTCCGGCGCCGTTCGCTCCGACGAGCGCGGTGATCTGCCCGGGTTTGAATGCGAGGTTGATGTCGCGTGCAATGGCGTCTTCACTGTGCCCGATGCTCAGGCCGCTGGTGGTCAGAATCGGCTCGCCGGTGCCGGTTGCCGGATCGTATTCGGGTTCACTGTCGGTGTGGATGCGGGTGATGGCGTCTTCGGGGCGCTGGTAGCGTTTGGGCAGCCAGATGCCAAGGCCGGCGAAATCGATGCTGCGGTCGGAGAAGATCTCGTCCGGAGTGCCGTCGGCGATAATCACCGTACGCTGGTCGCCGTGGCGGCCCACTTCGGCTTCGTCGCCCTGCTGGGTGATGACGGTGCCGCTGCCCGGTTCGCCTTGTTCGCCGGATTCCGCCGTTTCCCCCGCTCCTCCGGATTCCCCGGTCTTGCTCGCAGGCTGGCTGTCTTGCAATCCGAGAACGATGACCCTGTCAATCATGTCAATCCATGGTTCCGCACGGTGTTCGACGAGCATCATGGTCGCGTGCGTACTGTCGAGTACGTGACTCACCGCGCCGACGATCTGGTCCACACCGTCCGGATCGAGGTTGGCAGTGGGCTCGTCCAACAGCAGGACGCCCGGCTGCATGGCAAGTGCTCCCGCAAGGGCGAGGCGCTGCATTTGCCCGCCGCTCAAGTGCATGGTGGAACGGTCAAGCTGGATGCCGTGCATGCCGACCGCGTCAAGGCTGTCGCGGACGCGCTGCCAGATCGCTTCGCGCGGCACGTTGAGATTTTCCGGGCCGAACGCGACATTGTCACCGAGCCGTTCGAAAATCGCCTGCGCATCCGGGTCCTGCAAAACAAGGCCGACGCGTCCTCTGGCCTGGCTGACGGGCGTGCCGTCGACGGTGACACTGCCCTCGGTGAGCCCGCCGTCCGCGTCAATGGTGCTGGTCGTGCCGTTGGCGGCGGTGTTCACGCTTTCGATATCGCCGCCGAGCAATCCGGCCGCGCCTTCGAGAATGGTGGATTTCCCTATGCCGGACGCCCCGAGCAGCAGTACGCGCTGGCCGGGTTCGATGCTCAGGTTGAGGCCGCGGACGGCGAAGTGGCGGCGTGAAGCATGCCGGTAGCCCCAATCATGGAATTCGAGGCGCGCCGGTTGTGTCGATACCGATATCGGTTGTATCGATCCTGCCGTCATCGTGCTGCTGTTGTCGTGTTCGCTTGACTTCATCGCGTCCTGTGTCCTGCCGTCTTCGAATGCGCTGGCGCGGAACCGTTGTTCTGCCGTCGTTCGCTACTGTATCGCGAGCCGCCGTCCGCCGGATCACGGTTCCACCCCATGCCTACTGTGCTGTACTGCCATACTGTGCTGCCGTGCACTTGAACAGTTCCGTCGAAGTGCCGGCGCTTGGAGCGAGACTCATCGCCTCGCGGTTATTCAGGCTGCCGCCCTCACTTCGCGCCCTGATGCGAACTTGTCCAGCGCACCGGTCCGCGCAATCGCCCGATACAGGTACCACACCACGATGCCGGCGAATACGATGCCGGAAATCACGGACGTGACCAGATAGATGGTGATGTACTGACCGGTGAACGCCTGGCCGCGCATGAAAATGTCATGCAGCCACACGGCGACCCCGGCGAACGCGCCGGACAGCATGGTAATCGGCACGTTCCACACGCGGTATAGCACTATGAGGAACGCGAGTTCGGCGAACGCGCCCTGCATCAGCGACGTGCTGAACGTGTCCATGCCCGTCCACTGGTTGCCCATCAGGCTTTCGATGACCCCGCCGAGCAGTTCCGCGTACGTGGCGGCGCCGGGCTTGCGCACGATGACCGCCGCCAAGGGGCCGGCGAACAGCCACAAACCGTTATAGATGCCTTGGAATCCGGGCATAACCAGGCCGATCAGGTCGCCGACACCCAGTGAATAAATCAGGGACACCAGCCAGAAGATCAGTGCGCTGGCCACGCCGATCACCGACGCGACGGCGATATCGACGACGCGCCACCTCAGGCTGGGACGACCCGCTGCCACCGGGGTCGCCTCGGGTTGAACAGTTGCCGAATTGCCAGTAGATGTCGCTGTGGCGACGGATGCGTTGGATGTATTGGATGCGTTCGAAGAGTTGTTGCTCATATTCATGTCTTCCTATGCGATGCCGGATTTCGATGATGCCCGGCACAGGTTGGTATATCGCTGCAATGATCCCGAAACCGCCCACCCATACTGGTGGCGGGTCTTATGCCGCTGACTTGCGAAGCCGTATCGGCGCTCCGCCGCAAGCCCCGGGGATTCAGACGTTGACGCTTTCAGATGGTGCTGTCAGACGGTGATTTCAGAGGTGGATTTCAGACGGTGTTGTCTCTCAGGCGCTGATACCGCGCACCTCACGCCCTGACGCGAACTTGTCGAGCGCACCCGTCCGCGCGATCGCACGGTACAGGTACCACATGAGGATGCCGGCGATCAACAGGCCAGACACCACAGTGGTAATCAGGTAGACGATGCCGTAGGACCCGGCAAGATTGATGCCCTGAAGATTCTCGATGAAGCTGTACGCCCAGCATCCGACCCCGGACAGCGCGCCGGACAGGGTGACAACCGGCAGGGTCCACTTGCGGTAGCGTACAATCGCGAACGCAAGCTCCGCGCACACGCCCTGTACCAAGGCGATGAGGAATGTGGCGAGACCGCCCCACATGTTGCCCATCAACGCTTCAAGAATGCCGGCGACGACCTCTGCATACACTGCGGCGCCCGGCTTGCGCACGATGATGGCGGCCAAAGGGCCGGCGAACAGCCACAATCCGTTGAAGAGGCCAGGCAGACCGGGGACGATCGCGTCCAGCGCGGTCCAAGGTGCGGCGGTCAGCAGGGCGACCAGCCAATAAATCAGCGCGCTGGCCACGCCGATCACCGATGCGACGGCGATGTCGACGACACGCCACTTGAGATTCACTGTGGATGATGCTGCGGTATTCGCGGCTTGTGTCATGATATGTGCCTTTCTTGAACGGTTGTTCTCAGGCACGGGAAGAACGACGTCCGTGCGCCGGCATTGCCCGGTTCACGTTCATTCGGTCGGAGGAAACCCCCATCTCAGCCTGGCTGTAGCCAAGCCCCCGTGTCGATTGTTCAGTGTAGGGGCACCCCATGATTTTGCACGGTCCGCATGATTCCACATGCGGTATCACGCGGGAGCGGCGGTCTTCCCTCTCCAACCTACGCCCGGCCGGAACCAGCGGCTCGCAGATACGCCAGTATTTTGGATGTCCTGCAACCCACACCACACAGGAACCGCCCACCGCGCGCCCAACCCGCACCCCTACCGGCTCTTGAAGAACCGCAGCAGCTGGGACTCCCGCACGCTGAGTCCGGCGAGGAACGTCGCGGCCATCGCCCCGGCGAACGCGGTGGCGGGGATTCGGCAGGCCGCGATGAAGATGTTCATCCAGCCGTCGGCGGACATGCGCCAGCAGTACGCGCACAGCAACGCCAGGCACGCTATGGTCGCCAGTCCCGCCCAGATCAGCGTTTCCAGAGTCATTTCGAGCAGTTGGGCACCTTTGGTTTGCCCTACGTGCAAGGCACCCGCGTATTCCAGTCGTCTACGCCGCACGGAAATCACCCCGGCAATCACCCCGACCGCCAGTGAGACGTACGGCAACCATACCGTCATGCGGTTCTTATAGCTGGAGTACGCATTGTACCGGGAGTCGAAGGATTTGTTGACCTGCGCGACCGTCGTGTTTCCGCCCGTTCCCGAAACGATCGCCGTCGAATACAGCAGGTCGTTGGTTTGTTCGCTGACCGGCCACTGCTTCGCCCAGCATTCGGTGAATTCGCCGGAGGATGCCGAGACCGGGATCATCGCGGCATAGGCGAATCTGGTGTCACGGCCGTCGTTGGGCCAGGAGAATACGCCGGCGATGGTCATATCGCCACGGTTGGTTTGCATGACGCTGCCTTTGACCAGTCCGAAATCATGCGAAACGTCGGTTGAAATCCATATTCCCGAGGTGTCGGCGGTCTCGTTCACTTCCTGTTGCGTTGATGTCGCCCCTTGTTGCGCAGACGAGGATGCAGAAGACGAAGACGAGGACGCAGACGACGATACCGCGTTCGCCGTTTTCTGCCCGGATGCCAGCAGTTTGATAAAGCCCGGGGTCACTTCGTACGCGGGCAGTTCCATGCCGGGCGTCGAAGACGCGGTGATGCTTTCGGCAGCGCGGGCCGCTCCTGCAAGACTTGGCCCGTTGTGGACCATTTCAAGCCCGTCGCACGCTTGGCCATCGACGCTTGCACCGATAAGGGCTTTCGTATCGGCGTTCGAACTGATGCGCGTGATCGCTTCCTGTTCGAGCTGCACGATGGACATGGCTTCGTACCCGCCGAGAAGCACGCCGGTGATGAGCATGACGAGGAAAAACCATGCCGCCCGCGTGGTTCCCGCGCTGATGTTTCGCACGGCTTCGGAGCAGATTGACCGGAGATTCATGACCTAACCCCCTCGCTTCCATCGGCGCTTCCGCCCACGCTTCCAGCAACGCTTCCAGCAGCGTTCACATCGACATTTCCGACCGCGATCTCTGCAGCGCCCCCGTCCACACGTGCAGCAGCGCTCTGGCCCGCGTCCCCATCCGCGTTTTCAGCACCGACCGGCGCGTAATCAGCCAAATCGATGACCCGGTCGCACGCGTCCCTGGCACGCGGGTCATGCGTCGCCACGACCACGATCATGCCTTGCCCAGCGAGATTACCCAACACTTCGCTCACGGATGCCGCCGTTCGCGTGTCCAGCTGCGCGGTCGGCTCGTCGACGAGCAGCACATCAGGGTGCGAGCATACGGCTCTGGCGAGCATCAACCGTTGCGCTTCGCCGCCGGAGAGTTCGGAAAACCTCCGGTCCGCCGCATATTCCAGATCGAACAGTCCCATGGCTTGCAACGCTTCAGGGATCGCTTCACGCCTGCTCATGCCGTGGCACAGCAGCGGGAAGACCACGTGGTCGAGCGCGGTCCGCTCCGGAACACCGTAGGGGTTTTGGAATACCCACCCGATGCGGTGGATGTCGTCGCGTTCGACTTGCCCCGCCCATGGTTTCACCCATCCCGCGAGGATCGACAGCAAGGTGGATTTACCACATCCGGAAGGCCCGCACAGCGCGACGGTCTGCCCCGGGCTGATTTCGAAATCGAGATGTTCGAACAGAATATCCGTTCCGGGGAAACGGTGTGCCAGGTCTATTGCTTTCAGGAGCATGTTGCGCCCGCGATCTTCGACCCGATTTCCACCGAGGTGATGGATGCCGTGCTGCCGCCGTCATTGAGCTGCACAAGACTGACGCCTAGCGAAGAGCCGACAACGGTGACGGCATGTTTCGTCCCGCCCGTGGTCATGATGCACCCTTTGCTTCCGTTCAGGCCGAATACGGCGCCCGCGGGCACGCGAAGCGCTTCAATGGATTGCGCCAGGGAGAGCGTGCCACTGATGCCCGCCGCAAGCGTGTCCTTTGTCTGGGTTCTGTATTCCTCCGTCGCCGAAACCTGTTTGAGGTAGTCGGCGTTGTCGATGGCGGTCTGGCCTGCGGGCAGCGTGGTCGATTGGCCGAATACGGTGATTACCCGATCCTGGTCCGAGGGGTTCGTGTTCTTGATGCTGAGTTTGACCAAAGCCCCTGGAATATCGCCGATCTGCGACCCTTGGGTGACGCTTGCGCCTGTGGTTCCCTGCCAGTTGCTGACAGTGACGCTCTGCTCGGGAATCCATAGGATGTCGCTGAGCAGGAGCGTACCGTCGCTGTCCGAACCGTTGTCCGCCATGAGGCGTTTCCACCCCTGCTGGGTGTTCCATGAGTACCGGTCGCTGTCGGCGTCGGATTGATAGCCGAGCCGGGACAGCTCATTGTTCAGCGCACGCACGTCCTGCCCCCGGTCTTCCACGTGCAGGTCACGGTACAACGGCAGGGCCGTGTTCA
The DNA here is from genome assembly GCF_002846655.1 of Bifidobacterium thermophilum. Lineage (NCBI taxonomy): Bacteria > Bacillati > Actinomycetota > Actinomycetes > Bifidobacteriales > Bifidobacteriaceae > Bifidobacterium > Bifidobacterium thermophilum. Next base: position 93,910 of record NZ_PCGX01000012.1, read on the forward strand.
GGGCGATGACGGCACGGTCGTTGACGCGCATGCAGGCATGGCCGGAAGATAGCCCGTTGCCTGAATAATCCGCTGTCACGGTGCCGGTGCTGTTGCCCAGAATGGTCCTGTCGCTGGCGATGCTGGGGATCAGTGTGACTGTTTGCGCGCCATTGTACTGCTGCGTTGACACTTTGGCTTGCGTCACTTCTCCGGATGTGCCCAGTAGTGCGGGCGGACGGTCGGGCATGAACATCGCGCACGCCCCCGCGGTGATTGCGGCGGCCACCACGATGGACATGATGACCCACGCCGCAATATTGACATGCCGGCGGCGTTTGTTGTCGACTTTGCCTTTGACACCACGCTCATGACGAAACATCGATGTTCCCCTTCTCTTGTTGCTAACGGACTATCGTATACCGGCAATCGGTGTGGATGATGCGCGGTCTATCCCAACGGTTTCCAGTACGACGCCTGATCTGACGTTTCGGCATACCCGTACTGATACAGCGCAAAGCATTCCTGTGCTTCTGCACTATGGAAGAATTCCGGGGCCGAGTCGCTCGACGTATCCTTCGAGAACTGGTCTTTCGAATACGATGTCGGGACAACGTTTTTCTTAATCAGGCAATCGACAATAAGCTGATGATAATCCGTAGACAGTTCGGCATTGCCCTCCTGCGTACGATACAGTAAATCAACATTCATCATTTCATGCCCGATGCAATACGATAAATCTTTGTCAAGTTTCTTGCTTTGCGAATCTGTCAAGCCAGCATAATTCATAGCGGGCATGGAATAGAACCCACCATATGAAAGGGGTTTCGGATCGGTCCAGCCACGATTCACGATGCAGGAACGAAAGTTCATCCAAGACTGCTCGTAGTCCGAACGCGATATTTTACCATTGTTCTTTGTCGCACGTACGATGATGTCCCGCTGCTGGGTGCTCATAACATCATCGCTGTCCTTTTTCTCTTTTTTCAAGGTATTGTCATCATTCAGCATTCGTTTTGCCAACGCTTGCAGTGAAGAAGCAAGATGGCCACTATCTTCCCCAAAATCCGGATCAGCACTGGATTGAGAAGCAGAAGGTTCCCCTGAAGTGTTAGCCTTGCCTGCCTGCGTCTTCCCAGACCACGGCGCGGAACATGCACTGGCGCAGGCCCCGACGCAAACAATAACGGCAACAATACCGATTATTCTCTGCCATACACATCTCATCACCCATCACCTTCTTTGGACTATTGCAGATTTCATCATCGAATACTGATATCAACTATTCTGGCTTGTTCAAGATATCGGTTTCCATACCGGTTCCGACGTTCCCGCATCGTCGTTGAAATAGAAGCCTTGGGCGAAGAAGCAGGATTGGACGCGCTCATCGCTTATGGAAAATGATGTCGGTCCCACGTATTTCTCTCCTGGGGACCAGTCATCTCCCATTTCCTTCTTGTATTGTTCCTTAGTGAACGACACGGGAACTACACCATTCTTGATGAGGCAGTCAACAATCAGTTGATCCGTATCGGAAGACAAACCAGGATTACCAACTTGCGTACGGTACAGCGAGTCTACATTGGTCTTGTATTTGAATGCACAATCCTGAATGTCTTCGAACAATCTGTCTGACTGCTCCTTACTCATCCCTTTCGTATTGACCTGTGGTTCACCGTACAAGTCCCCATGCTGTATCACGGGCGGGGACGTCCATCCCCGTGAAGTGATGCACGTGCGATATGTGCTCCACGCCTGCTCATAGTCAGCGCGTGTAAGCTTACCGTTGTTCTTGACGGCACGCTCGATGGTTTCTTTCTGCTCGTCGGCCATCGACGGGTGTTTTGCATCCGCATCCAGCAAGAATTGAGCATATTCTTGCAAGGACGACGCTATCTTCCCGCCCGTCTGTGACGCCGACGCTGAAGGAGACGAGGTAGTTTCCTGCTTCTGTGCAGAAGTGCGCATCGAACAGCCAGACAGCACCATCGCCATCGCAAGACCAACCGCAACAACATGCATCATCTTGGGCTTCATGGCATTCTCCCCTTCCTATGCGCTCCGCCATCGGAGTCGTTATGCCAAGCCCCCCCACTGACTAACCAGCAAAGGAACATATTGCTTTCAGTATAGCCTATCCCAGCGGTTTCCAGTAGGCGCTTTCATCTCGCGCGTCGTTCGCAGAGTATCCGTATTTCACCAGGCAGACTGCCGGGAACGTTTGCCGTATTTTCCGGGTTCATTTATGAAATATCATTGTGAATTGACATTGGCGTCAGACATCGAGCAGAGCAAAGGAGGGGTGTTTGCATACGGAATTTGCAGAGTATTACGGCAGTGAATACCAACCCAACTATGGAAAGCGTGCTGAAATGAAGAAACAACCACGGCTCGTGAAGCCGATTTTGGCAATGATGGCGGCCTTCTCGCTGGCTCTTGGCGTCGGCGCCTGCGGTTCCGGCAGCACACCGACCCAGACCGGTGGGAGCACTACGGCAAGCGAAAACGGAACATCCCGCGCTAAAATGTACGACTCCGTCAAAGCGATCACGGATGATTCCGATTTGGTGGTCGTCGGCACCGTCGCCGATCAGAAAGTCGTCCAGGACATCGACGATGAGACGGACTTCACCCTCTCCACGGTCAAAGTCATCACGACGAAGAAAGGCGATGCCGGCGATGAGACCGTCGTTGTCCGCCAGACCGGTTCAACCAAGAACCAGACCGCGGGGGCAATGATGGAAACCGGATCGACCTACCTGCTGTTCCTCGTACACAGCGGACTGTCCGGCGACCTCGCCTCGCAATACTACGTGACAGGCGCGGACGCCGGCATCTACCTCGCCCCCGACACTGCGAAGGCGAAGGCGCAGACCGGCACGGCAACCGAACAGGATATCAGCGGGGAGACCTTCAACCGGGTGAACAGCGACTCCGGCGACAACCTGCCCGCAACGCTGACCGTCAACGAAGTGCCAGCAAGCTGACAGGCTGCGGGCGGCAGGCTGGTGGGGATCGTTATGCGAGCGAATCTGTGTTGTTATGTATGCCAGAACATGCGCAACATGACATTTGCCCTGCAACCAACGACCAACACCAGCCAATCCACCCTCTGACGCATGCCGAGACATACGCAGCACCCCGAACACACCTCAACCAGCTCCCCGAACCAACCAATCAGCACCGTCACGCATGCCAAGGCATACGCAACCACCCGCAACCACACAACAGGCGGTGGTGCCGACACCGGCATCCACGCCAGCACCGGCACCACCGCCTCACCGAAGGGAACGGACAAGCGCGATCGATCACTTCGACCGCGGCACCCGCCGCCGCATCACTGCCCGAGTTTGGCGAGCAGTAGCGCCTCGGCGACCACGTTCTTCTTCAATCCGGGCAGGCTGACCGACTCGTTAGGGCTGTGCGCATTGGATTGCGGGTCTTCAGGCCCGGTCACCAGCACTTGCGCCTTCGGGAAGATCCGCTGCAATTCAGGGATGAACGGAATGGAACCGCCCTCACCCTTGTTGATCGGCTCCACGCCGAACGCCTCACGCATGGCGGCGAGCGCATCCTCGGTCGCTTCGGCGTCAGGGTCCATGGCCCACCCCATGCCGTTGTCCAGCGGGGTCACGGTCACGCTCGCACCGAATGGCGCGTGCGCGGTGAGGAAATCGGCGACCGCCTGCTGCGCCTCTTCAGGTCGTTGACCGGGGGCGGTGCGCACAGACAGGCGGAATCGTGCCTCGTTGGCGATGACATTGAACGATCCGTCAACCGGGTGCGCGTCGAATCCGATGACCGTGGCACTCGGCTTGGTCCACAGGCGAGAGGCAAGCGAACCGGTGCCGGCGAACCGGTAGCCGGGCACGAGGGACGTGTCGGAACGCACCTTGTCGGGGTCGAGATCCTGCTGCAGGCCGCCGACCGGCTCTTGGGAGAGCAGTCCGGGGATGTTGAGCTCGCCGTCCGCGTTGTACATGGAGGCGATGAGCATGGCTGCGAGCGTGTTCGCGTCGAGGATCGGCCCGCCGTACTGCCCGGAGTGGACGGGATGGTCGAGGACTTTCACGCTCACGTCGAGCGTGGTGTTGCCGCGCAGGCTGGTGGTCAGGCTGGGGATGTCCGGGGTCCAGTTGCCGGAGTCCGCGACGATGATGACGTCGGATTCGAATTCGTCGCGGTGCGCTTCGATGAAGGGGATGAAGCTGCGCGAGCCCATTTCCTCTTCGCCTTCGAAGAACACTTTGATATTGACGTGCAGGTCATCGCCGAGCGCGTTGAGCGCGCCTGAGTGGATGGCGATGCCGCCGCCGTCGTCGCAGGTGCCGCGCCCGTAAAGGCGGTCGCCCACCTGGGTGGCGGTGAAGGGGTCGTCGATGTTCCAGTCCGCAGGATTCGGGGCGGGCTGCACATCGTGGTGCGCGTACAGGAGCACGGTGGGCGCTTTCGGGTCGACGATATGCGAGCCGATGACTTCCCATGCTCCCGGGGTGCCGTCTGGGTTGGTGGACTGTTCGACATGCGCATCGATACCGACCTTGCGCATTTCGCCGGCGACGAATTCAGCCGAACGCTTCATATGCTCGCCGGTGATGCCTTGCGCTGACACGGCTTTAAGCGCGATTTTCTCTTTGAGCAGGTCGACGATCCTGGTCCAGTCGGCTTCTACGCGTGCGCGGACGGTCTGTTCATTCAACGCGGTCATGGGTTCTCCTTATATATCTGGTCATCGTGTGTGCGATGTGTGATGTGTCGCCGCCGCGCACCATCCGCATACCGTATTACCGTGATACCGTGGCGTTCGGCAGTTCCCATCGGGCTGGTTTTCGGCGGTTCCGGGCGGATTGCCGGGCTGCGAGCGTCTAGTGGTCACCGTAACCTGCAAGCATGACATGGAACCCGTTCAAGAAGACCACCGACGAGCAGCCGGCCGAGCAGGATGAACCGGCCGCGTCGAAGGAATCAGGCGCGAAAACCACTGAGGGCAAGGGGCGTCCGACCCCCAAACGCAAGGAAGCACAGGCGAAGAACTTGCGTCCGCTTGTTCCCAAGGATCGTCAGGCGAGTGCGAAGGCCGCCAAGCAGCGGATTCGTGCGAGGGAAGACGCGGAATACGAGGCGATGCAGAACGGCGACGTCCGTCATATGCCGAAGTCGGAGCAGCTGCCGTGGCGTGTGTATATCCGCGATTATGTGGATGCCCGGTACAATCTGGGCGAGTTCTTCATTCCGGTGATTGTCGTGATGATGGTCGTCATGATGGTGTTCAGCTCCCGCAGCCCGCAAGCAGTGATCGTGCTGACGATTCTCATGTACGCGTATCTGTTCGCGGTAATCATCGACATCGTGGTGATGTGGCATAAGCTCAAGAAGAAGCTGGTCGCCAAGTTCGGTGACCGCGCGGTAGCCCGCGGTTCGCGCTCGTGCATGTACGCGTGGAGCCGGTCAATCCAGATCCGCCGGTGGCGTCTGCCCAAGCCCACCTCCCCGAAGCGCGGCAACTGGCCGGACTGAGTTTCGTTCGGTCGCTTTTCCGGTTTTGTCTGACACCCCGTTGCGGCATACCACCGCAGCGGGGTTGTTGTATGTGGTGGCATGTTGTCCGCCAACCGCACGCTTCGCCACGGGCGGATACGACCGGCAGGTAGAAGCGTCACCTTAGACTGGAAGACATTGCAACCTGAACCGAAGCCCGGCGCACACGGCAGCGCGGCGGGCCATGCGCAAGGAGGCCATATGAGTGAACATGCCGACATCGTCATCATCGGGGCAGGCCCCGGCGGATACGCCACCGCATTACGAGCCGCGCAACTCGGCAAATCCGTTGTGCTGATTGAACGGGACGCCACGCTCGGCGGCACGTGCCTGAACCGCGGGTGCATCCCGTCCAAAGCGCTGCTGACAGCAACCCGAACCATCGGCACGATCGGCCGCGCCCGGCAGCTGGGTATCGACGCCACGCTCAGCGGCGTGGACTATGGTGCGCTGCGCGATTATCGGCTGCATATCGTTGACACGATGACCAAGGGGCTGGCCGGGTTGCTCGCCCACCGCAAGGTCACGGTCATCCGCGGGCAGGCGGCGCTGACGGACCACTCGACCGTCACCGTCACCCCGAGCGCCGGAGAGCAGCAGGTGCAACGGTTCCGTAATGCTGAGGTTCCGGAGGAAGCCGGTCAGACGTTGGTCTTCAGCGCGGATCATGTGATTCTTGCCACCGGGTCGGAGCCCAAGCCGCTGCCCGGCCAACCGTTCGGCGGGGCGCTTATCGACTCGACGCAAGCGTTGGCGCGCAACCAGTTCCCGTCCAGTGCGGTGATTATCGGAGCGGGGGCCATCGCCATCGAATTCGCTTCGATGTGGCATGCGGCGGGCACCGACGTGACCATGCTGATCCGCAAGGACCGACTGTTGTCGGCGTGGGATCGCCGGACGTCCATGGCGTTGACGCGCGAACTGAAACGGCATGGCATCACCATCATCGACCATGCTTCCGTCAGCCATGTTGATACGGGAGTCAATCTCGGCGCGACGGTCCATTACACGCGTGGCGACGACGCGGCGGATCACACCGCATACGGCGAAGTGGTACTCGCCGCGATCGGCCGGACGCCGAATACGTCGAGTCCGTGGTTCGCTTCGAACGGGATCGCCCTGACCGACGGCGGTTTCGTCGTCACCGACGCATACGGACGCACCAATGTGCCCGGCGTGTGGGCGGTGGGTGATATTACGGTCGGGCCAGCACTCGCCTACCGCGCGTACGAGCAGGGCATCGTCATCGCGGAATCGATCGCCGGGCTCAATCCCCCGCCGGTTGACGATGACGCCGTGCCGCAGATCGTATTCTCCACGCCAGAGGTCGCGTCCGTCGGCATGACGCTTGACGAGGCGCAGAAGCGTGACGATGTGCAGGAAGTCAAGGAAACCCTGTACCCGATGCTGTCGAACGCGCGCATGCTGATGAGCGGCTCCGCGGGTTCGATGTCCGTGGTGAGCGGCATGCGGGCGAGCGACCCGGATACCGAGGTGATCCTCGGCGTTCACATGATGTCGCCTGTGGCCAGCGACTTGATCGCCGAAGCCGAGCAACTGGTCGGCAACCATGTGCCGCTGAGCCAGGCGGCGCGGCTCATCCACCCGCATCCGACCTTCAGCGAGACGCTCGGCGAGGCGATGCTCAAGGCGGACGGGCGGCCGTTGCATACGCGTTGAGCCGCACGCAACACCGCGAGCCAGAACCGACCGCGGAAAGCTGCCCGCAGACAGCGATTTCGCTACCCGCGGGCAGCCTCCGGCGCTTCCACACCGTTTGATAGAGTGGTGCCCAGTGTGTCCGTTTCCCAGAAGATAAGGATCGCAAATGGCAGACAAGGCTGAAAAGAGCAATGGCGGCAAGCGCCAGAACATGGTGAAGAATATCATCGCGCTGTTCAAGTTCACCTACAAAGAGGATAAGAAGCTGCCTTGGCTGGCCGCAGGCGCCTTCATCGCGCCGATTGTCGTCGCGATTGTGCTCGGCATCGTATTCCACTGGTCGGTCATCGCCTGGATCCTGCTCATGATCACCGCGGTCATGTTGGGCGCCCTGTTCTTCACCATGGTGCTCACCAACCGCGCTGACCGAGTCGGCTACGCGAAGCTCGAAGGCCAGCCGGGCGCCGCCATCGGTGTGCTGGGCAATATCAGCAAGGCCGGCTACTCCTTCCCGCAGGAACCGGTGTGGGTCGATCCGAAGACGAAGGATATGATCTGGCGCGGCACCAGCAATTCCGGCATCTACCTGCTCGGTGAGGGCGACGAGCAGCGCGTCAGCCGCGCGATGGACCGCGAAGAGCGCAAGATCAAGGGCGTCACCGCCGGCTCGTCAATCCCGGTCTACCGCATCTGCGTGGGCACCGGCGAACATCAGGTGCGCTTAAAGGACGTGCGTCGTGCCGTGCTCAAGTGCAAGAGCTACGAACCGACCCACCACAAGCTGTGGATCGCGAAGAAAATCCACCCGCGCACCCGCTTCTACCTGACCAAAACCGAACTCAACACGCTCAACGAGCGTCTGCGCACCCTGCAGCTCAAGCAGGGCTACGGTATCCCGAAGGGCATCGACCCGACGCGCGCCCAGCATGTCAATCGTCGAGCGCTGCGCGGTCGCTGACCCATATCGCTGGTCGCGGCAACACTAAACGCACAGCGACATCACATAACAACACCACACGAATGCCCGGTCGGACTTGTCTCCGGCCGGGCATTCGTCGTTCCGCACGCCGCCCGAGACGGCGCCAACGCATGCGCACATCGTCCGCCCAAGACGCCCAGATACGCTCACATGTCCATGTTTCGAACGCCAAATGCACGAAATCCTTACGGATTAAAAAATACAGAACCTTGATTTTCCAACGATTTCACCCAAATGTTACCAAAGTACGAAACATGTTCGTAACGCAAACGGCGAGTGGCCGAAACCGACGAACCTAGACTTGGAGCCTGTAAGTTCACATGAAAGGAGCGGTCCCTTGACTGCACTCGAAACCAAAGCAGACGTCGAGGCCCTGATCAACCAAGAGGGCGTTGAGTACGTCTCCGTTCGCTTCACCGATCTCATCGGTATTCAGCAGCACTTCACGGTTCCCGCCAGCGAGTTCCTCAAGGATGCTTTCACCGACGGCATGCCGTTCGATGGTTCCTCCGTCCAGGGCTTCCAGGCCATCAACGAGTCCGATATGAAGCTGGTGCCGGATGTCTCCACCGCGTTCATTGACCCGTTCCGCAAGCACAAGACGCTCGACGTGGCCTTCTCCATCGTCGACCCGATCACCGATGAGCCTTACTCCCGCGATCCGCGCCAGGTCGCAGGCAAGGCTGAGGCCTACCTCAAGTCCACCGGCATCGCCGATACCGCGTCCTTCGCGCCTGAAGCCGAATTCTTCATCTTCGACAAGGTGCGCTACGAGAACAGCATGCGCCGCTCCTTCTACGAGGTTGACTCCATCGAGGCTCCGTGGAACTCCGGCGTTGACACCGAAGATGACGGCACCCCGAACATCGGTTTCAAGAACCGCGTCAAGCGCGGCTACTTCCCTGTCCCGCCGACCGACCACTACCAGGATCTGCGCGACGACATGGTTGCCAACCTGCAGAAGGTCGGCCTGATCCTCGAGCGTTCGCACCATGAGGTCGCGGGCGCCGGCCAGCAGGAGATCAACTACCGCTTCAACACCCTGCAGCACGCTGGCGACGACCTGATGAAGTACAAGTACGTCGTTCACGAGACCGCAGCCCTCGCCGGCAAGGCCGTGACCTTCATGCCGAAGCCGATCGCAGGCGACAACGGCACCGGCATGCACTGCCATCAGTCCCTGTGGAAGGACGGCAAGCCGCTGTTCTACGACGAGAAGGGTTACGGCGGGCTTTCCGATATCGCTCGTTGGTACGTTGGCGGCCTGATCAAGCACGCTTCCTCCGTGCTCGCCTTCACCAACCCGTCGCTGAACTCCTACCATCGTCTGGTTCCGGGCTTCGAGGCTCCGGTCAACCTGGTGTACTCCGCTCGTAACCGCTCCGCAGCCATCCGTATTCCGCTGGCTGGCACGAGCCCAGCTGCCAAGCGCATCGAGTTCCGCGCTCCGGATCCGTCCTCCAACCCGTTCCTCGCCTTCTCCGCACAGCTGATGGCAGGCCTTGACGGTGTGCTCAACCACATCGAGCCTCCGGCTCCGGTGGACAAGGACCTCTACGAGCTGCCGCCGGAAGAGCATGAGGGCATCAAGCAGGTGCCAGGCTCCCTCGGCGAGGCGCTCGACGCCCTCGAGGAAGACCACGACTTCCTGACCGCCGGCGATGTGTTCACCGACGATCTGCTGGAGACTTGGGTTGATCTCAAGCGCGGTGAAATCGACCAGGCTCGCCTGCAGCCGACGCCGCTCGAGTACGAGCTGTACTTCAACATCTGATTTCGCTAATCAGTAGCTGAAACGGGAAGCAAGTTTGGGCTTGCTTCCCGTTTTTCGTATGTGTGCGGGATGTTCTCTGTCACGCTTTTCAGTGGTGCGTGAGGTCTTCCGGCATGTGTGCGGGATACGCCTGATCACAGCATGACATCGTTGTCATCGGGACGTTTGTCCGGTAATCGGTCCCCGTATACGCGCTTCGCCACTGGCGTGGCGGACGGAAGCGCGCTACGGTGTTCAAGGACAATCAGGAGGAACCATGGCACACACCCCGACTTCCCAGCAGACGACGCACAGCATCAACGGCACCACCGGCATCACGAGCAATACCAGCAGCGCTGACAGCACTGACAACACTGACGGCACAGCGCACGTCCCGAACAGTCAGCCGAATGCCATCGAAATCGCCATCTACCACCGGTTGAGCAAGATCATCGACCCAGAATTGGGGCGTTCCATCACCGATCTGGGCATGATCGCCGCAATCGAGGCGACCCCTCACGATGCACTCCCTTCGACCTACGACGTGATTGTGCACGTGGAGCTCACCGTGGCGGGATGCCCGTTGTCGAAAACCATCACGAACCAAATCAACGAGGCTGTGGCGGCTTACCCGGATGCCACGCTCATCCCCCACATCGAAGTAAGCGCGATGAGCCAAGACAAGCTCGCGAACCTCGTCGCCCAGCTCAAGGCCGAACGCCGGCAGAACCCGTTCACCAAGCCGGGCATCAAGACGCGAATCTTCGCCATCGCTTCCGGCAAGGGCGGGGTCGGCAAATCCTCGGTCACGGCGAATCTCGCCGCCACCTTCGCCGCGCTCGGCTACGATACCGCTGCCATCGACGCGGATATCTACGGATTCTCGCTTCCGCGGCTGTTTGGTGTACACACGCAACCCACAAATCTGAACGGCATGCTCATGCCTGTGGTCTCGTGGGGCGTCAAACTCATGTCGATTGGCATGTTCGCCGGCTCGGAGCGCGCAATCCTGTGGCGCGGGCCGAGACTGCAACGCTCGCTTGAGCAATTCCTGTCGGACGTGTGGTGGGGCAGCCCGGACGTGCTGCTGCTCGATATGGCTCCCGGCACCGGTGACATGGCGATTTCGGTCGCGCAGACCTTGCCGAATGCCGAACTTGTGGTGGTGACGACCCCGCAGCCGAGTGCCTCGGAAATCGCGGTACGTTCAGGTCTGGTCGCCCTGCAGGTGCCGATGAAAGTGCGAGGGGTCGTTGAGAATATGAGCTATTTCGAGCACAAGGGCGAACGGCTGGAGATTTTCGGACACGGCGGTGGACAGCGTGTCAGCGAACAGCTGACCCGCGCGCTCGGATATGATGTGCCGCTGCTTGCCCAGCTGCCGCTCGAGCCGGAAATCCGCGAAATCGACGATTCCGGGCGACCGGCCGTACTGACGCCATCCGGCGAGTTGGCCGATACTCCGCTCGCCGCCCAATTCACCACCCTCGCCCAATCCCTCATGTCCAGTGCCAAGTAAACAGCACCGAACAACACGGGTGTGCAACGCCATCCCAATACTCCAACGCAGCCTCTTCCCAAAACGTCTACGCAAACAGCCCTGTCAGCATAGCCAGTTTGTGCAGCTGCTGCTTCTGCCGACGCTGAGGGCGGTCTCAGTGTCGGCAGAAGGTTGGGAGAGATCAGTCAGCGAGTTCGGGTTGGGTCGTATCGGCTGCGCCAGCGCCAGCACGAGCAGTGGGTTCTCCCGGTTCGCCGGTGTCCAGCAGGCGGTGGAACTGGGTTTCGTCGAGAATCGGCAGGCCGAGTTCCTCGGCTTTCGTTGCTTTCGAGCCAGGATTCTCGCCGACCACCACGTATGTGGTTTTCTTGCTGACCGACCCCGCGGCCTTGCCGCCGTGCGATACGATCGCCTCCTTGGCGGATTCCCGGCTGAAATCCTCCAACGATCCGGTCACCACGACCGTCATGCCGGTCAAGGTCTGCGGTTCGGTGTTCTCATGCTCAACCTGCCCCACTCCGGCGGCTTTCCAGGCGGCAAGAATCCTGCCGCGCCAATCGCCTGGCTCGCGTGACTTGGCGAACCAGTCGACCACCGAACTGGCGATTTCCTCGCCGATACCGCCGATTTCAGTCAAATCTGCGACACTCGCATGCTCAATCGCCTCAAGCGAGCCGAAATGGTCGGCAATCGTGCGGGCGGTCGGCGGCCCCAACCGCCTGATGGACAATGCAACCAGTACACGCCACAAATCCGCCTGCTTGGCCTTGTTGATCTCTTCGAGCAGCTTGTACGTGTTCTCCATCGGCCGCACGTACACCGGCTGGCGTGCAACCGTGCCGTCGCGCAGGGTCCGGGTCAGCTCGCGCACGACATGCGCGTCGCGCGGCACAGCGTACCCCGGGTAGGATTCCAGATCGTCCCCGCGCGCGTTCGCCTGTTCGATCGCCTTCCCACTGGTCGCGGCTTTCGCGTTCGTCGGTGTCGTCCAGAACGCCGGCACCTGATGCCACAGGCCAGATCCGCCAATCCGACGGCGTATCTTGCGTTTCTTTCCGTTTTCGTCAGTCTGCTCGCGCACTTCGATAATCGGCGCCTCACGCCACACCTGCACATCGCGCAGCATATCGGCGTCCAGCCCGAACAGTCCTGCTTCGCTGGACAATACCGGCGTCTGCATGGGCGGCAGTTGCAAGCCTTCCACAGGCTCATAGGGCTCCGGTTCTTGGCCAGGCTTCACGTCGATCTCGGTGCGGTACGGGTCGTAGGATGCCACGGAATCCGGCCGGTTCTCCTCCGGATTGGTCAACGCGATTGCGCTCTGGTCGCCCAGATGCTCGATGTCGAAGGCCTTGCGCGACCCCAGGTTGATAATCCGCTCGGTCAGCTGCGCCGGGCAGGATTCGACATTCGGGCAGCGAATATCCTTGTCACCCTCCTTCGCCGGGGCGAGCACCGCTCCACAGGACGGGCAGCGGGTGGGCATCACGAACTCACGCAACTGGTCTTCCCTGCCCTTACGCCGTTCCAGCACCGGTCCAACAAGCTCCGGAATCACATCGCCAGCCTTGCGCACAACCACGGTATCGCCGATGAGAATGCCCTTGCGCTTGACCTCGAACGGATTATGCAGCGTGGTGCGCGCCACCGTCGACCCAGCGACATAGACAGGCTTGAGTACAGCGACCGGCGTGACACGCCCCGTCCGCCCGACCTGCACAATGATGTTGAGCAGCTCAGTGTTGACCTCCTCCGGCGGGTACTTGTAGGCGATCGCCCAGCGCGGGGCGCGCGAGGTGGCGCCCAGCCGGCGTTGCAACGCCAAATCGTCAACCTTGACGACAATGCCATCGAGCGCATGCTCGATATCACCTCGGTGCTCGCCGTAGTAGTCGATCATGTCGAGAATCTGGCTGAAATCCGTGACCTCGCGGTTATGCGGGGATACCGGAATTCCCCACTTCTTGTACAGGTCGTACGCCTGCGACTGATCGTCCACCTGGTCGTGCCCCTGATGCGCGTTGCCCTCACCCCAACGCAAAGTGCCCAGGCCGTGCGCGTAGAAGCTCAATCGTCTGGTCGCGGTGATCCGCGGGTCCTTCTGCCTGAGCGAACCGGCGGCCGCATTGCGCGGGTTGGCGAACGGGGCGTGTCCCTCGTCCTCGTTGCGTTCGTTGAGCGCGTGGAAATCATCCCACCGCATGAACACTTCGCCGCGAATCTCCACGAATTCAGGGATATCCGAAGCAGGGCCGGCAAGATTCTGCGGGATGGTCGAAATCGTGCGCACGTTCATCGTGATGTCTTCGCCGACCACGCCGTCGCCGCGTGTCAAGCCCTGTTCGAGTACGCCGTTGCGGTAGATGAGGTTCAAGGCGAGTCCATCGATTTTGACTTCGCAGGTCATCGGCAGCGGCTTGTCTTCCGGCCATTCGAGGTCTTCCCGCACACCGTTGTACCAGTCGTGCAGCTCCTCAATCGAGAACACGTCGTCGAGGCTCATCATCCGCGAAGGGTGACGCACCGACACGAAATCATTGGAGAACGCCCCTCCGACACGGTGGGTGGGCGACTGCGGGGAATCAAGCGAGGGGAACGCAGCCTCAAGACGTTGCAGACAGCGCATGCGCGCGTCATAGGCGGCATCCGAGGAAACCGGCGAATCGTCGATATAGTAGGCGACCTGGTCGCTTTCCACCCACGCGGCGACCTTCGCCCACAGCCGTGCCGCCGCATCCGCATCCATGACGCTGACATCAAGCCGGTCGAGCCGCAGCGCATCCTCGTCATCCGCACGCAAAGCCGCAATCCACTGCACACTGCCGGGCGCGTACTTGCGCACGCCTTCGTCTGCGGCCACCGGAATGCCTTGTGTGCCCGTTGCAGGCGTATTTCCAGACTCCTGATCAGGAGCGTCGAAATCCCATGCCAGCTGTTCCCCTTCAGCCTCGCCAGCCTTGTGTGCATCATGTGCAGTCATGCCAAACCCGCCATTCGTCATCGTTGCGCGAGCCGAACGCCCGCTTCCATGCACTCGATGATAGTAGAAGCCCGTCACCATGAGCGCATGATGATGCCCGGCTTCAGGAGCGGTCACCGATTCCGCCGCGCGTCGCCACTAGCGTTTTTCGTCGCGCGTCACCGCGTGCCGCCGTGTGTCGCCTTATGCCGGACTTCACACGGCCGCGTCACACAACCGATTCCGCCGCGCGTCACGCACCCCGCCGATCAGCGCCGGCATCGCCGCGACATCACCGGTTCATGCGTCCAGGGACCGGAGGAACTGCGCCTGCGCCATATCGATACCGTCGCTTTGCCCGTCGTTCAACCGCGCATCCGCGATGGACAGCGTGCGGGCGGGCACGAACATGCCGTTGTCGACGCACACCCGCGCGGCCTGACGCACAATCGGTTCGACTTCGGTGTGCGGCCACACCGGCAGATCATGTTCAGTCAGCACCGTCGCCGCATCCACGACATCGTGCGGCACGGGGATGCATTGCGAACGTGCCCGTTCCATGAGCTCATCCAACTCCGCAGGAAGTGTGGAGAACTGTCCAGGGGCGATATGGGCGGCCATAAGGTAGGCGGCGGCAGCGGTGTCGAACCGGTCGCGCATCCATTCGGAGTATGCGAACCGATAGTATGCGAACGCCGCATCAGCCCGGTCGAGGGCAACCCGCAGCGCGTTGAGACAGGCGGCGCGTGCGGAATCCCAATCCTCGTCCCTGGCCAGCTGCACCGCCAAACGCATATGCGACAGCGGGTAGGCGGGCGCGTACGAGACCATCGCGTTGAGATGCTTCAGCGATGCCTTGGCCCCCTTGACTTGGGAGAGGATGTCAGCAAGCTCCATATGCGCGTAGAACAGGCTGTCGGGAATCAAGACCGTGCGCTCCCCCGCCGTGGCGAACAGGCGGTTGTACACCACCCGTTCCGCGTAGGAGTTGAAGTATCGGGGCACGCCTTTCGACTGCGCGAACAATGCGTCAACCCGGCTGACCGCCGCTTCCTGGACCTCGATCGCCTGGTCAGGCTGCCCTGAGAACAGCAGGTCGCGCGCTTTGACACGTTCGGCATCCAAGCGTTTGGCGAGAGTGAAATCGAAGTCGGGGGTGTCCTTGCCGTCAATCAGCGCGGCCCCGACCTGTGGGGCGAGCTGGGAGAGTTCCGGATCGCCGATATGCTCGACGATGCGCATGGCGTGTTGCGCTTTGGCGACCGACGGCATGCTGTCATCCGAGGCGAGATGATGGAAATCGGTAACGGCACGCTGCAGCAGATCGACTCGCTGAATGGACAATCCGGTCGCATCCGTGCATCCCAGAACCCGGCTGGTCTGGGGGCCGAAATGGGCTTCCGAGAACTCCGGCTCCTGCTGCGAGGCGAGCGGACTGAACTTGGCGTCGCGCAAATCAAGGTCGGTGTCCACCGGTTCAAGCGCGCCATCGGGATCGACCGACATGACCGCATCAAACATGCGGTACGTGGTGAGCGGGTCGTTGAGCCCATGATTGTGCACATAGCCTAGGAACGCGTCCCGGCTAAACGTGACCGCGACCATATGCCGTACGGTCGGGTTGCTGCGCAGGGCTTCCAGCGGGTCGTCGCCGCGTTTGCCCGTGTGAGCGTTCCCGGCGTTGCCCGCGATTCCGGCGTTGCCCGCGATTCCGTTCGATTCGTCCGGTTCATTCTGCCCAAGCGAACTGTTTCGGTCGTCGGATCCGTCCGACCTGTCCTGCCCGGCAGCCCCGTTCACAGCGTCCAATGTGCTCGATGTCGAACCGGAATCGGCAATGGTGAAAGATTCAGCTCCGGACCCATCTCGCTCGTTATTGCCTTGCGGAACGCTGAATACCGCTTCGTCGATGTCGGCGCCCTGCATCAAATCCTCGAATTCCTGCTCTTCCGCGGATTTCAAAGCATAATCCGGCGCACCATGACCTTCGTCTTGACCCTCGCCATGACCTTCGCCATGTTCGAACGAGGATTGCGTGCTCAGCCCGTCGGCAGGAATACGCCCCTCCCCCGCTTGTGAATCGGCGGTATCATGCGACCCGTCTCCCGGCTTGGGGGACGCCAGCGACGGATCGCCGTGCACATCGCCGTCCTTCGGCGCGGATTTGCCGCCCATCACCGCTCCGGGCTCCTGGGTGCGCATGCGTTCGAACGCTTTAAGCGCCTCGCCCATGAGTTTGGCGATGGCGCTGTCCTGTTCGGCAACCGCTTCCTCAAGCCCGATGGAATCGATGGTCACGGACACCTGCCGCACCCGTGTGTCCACGGCGAACGCCATACCGGCCATCATCAGGCCGACGCGCAGGTTGTATGCCGCACTCATCGCGGCGCGCTCATGCTCCTCGAGTTTCACCCAGTCATGCCGGCGTTCGCTGTACCGGCTTTTCGGCATCATCGCGGCGCCCGCCGTGGTGAAGGCAATTGCCACGTTGCCGTCATGCAGGTTCGTGCGGAAATCAACGTCGAACCGGAAGGGCAGACGCATGCTGCGCAGCAGCAGGGACAACGTCTGGCGGTACACCCATTCGGACCCCGCGGCATCCTTGGTGCCCGTCATCGCACGCCCTGTCGGGTCGGGAAAATCATGGGCCGTCTGCTCGGCGGCATCCCGCGCGATACGCATCATGGTATGCAGCGGGGCGACACCGTCGTCATGCAACGGGTCCAACGGCGTGCGGTCGTCGCTGCGCAGAGCGATAAGCGCGGGATCGTTGAGCAACGCCATATCAAGCTGCGCCGCCTGCGCACGGGTGACATTGTCTTCAATCGGCTGCTGTCCGACTCTCGCGTTGCGTTCCAACACCGCGCTGACGGCGGCGAAACGGTTGAGCCCACCTTCAATCACCAAGGATGCAAGCGCCGGCGAGAATTCAAGCGAGGAATCCCAGCTGAAGAAATAGCTCCCCGAGAAACTCGAAGTGTACAAGTGCAGCGGCTCGGCGCCATGAACTGCCTCCAGACCGGCGACCGGTTGAAGCGCTCCGGCCTCCCGCATGAGGTCGGAGAAGTAGTCTTCAAGGCCAGAAGAGCGCAAGCCATGCGCCCGCGCTTCCAACGTGTCGCGGACGCTACGCCGGATTGCCCCCATCGGGGCCTCACGGTTGAGTCTGCGGAAGATATTGCCCGATCCGAAGCCGATAAGTAAGCCACTCATCTGGAGCAGCAAATAGGCGGTGAAGAAGGCAATAGCGATGGCGTCGCGGTATTCGAGGTCGCAACGCATCTGGGGGTCGAGCTCCGCGCGCAATTGTTCCAGCGTATAGCGGTTGTTACGTTTGATCCACGAAGCGAGCCACATCATCCGCCCGTCCTGTCCACGCCCGACGATGCTGCCTTGCAACACATCGACCTCGGATTCGTCGTTGCGCTCGCCTCCGATTACACCGCGCAGGAAATCGCCGGCACGTACGCCCATGGACGCCTGCGCGCGAGCCCCTGTTCCCAGCCGTGTATGGTCCGGCAACCGCGATTCGCCGTCCTTGCTGAACATGAATCGGATTTCAGCGCCTTGAATATCCATCGTCGGGTCTGTTCCGGCGAATACACGGCCGCGATCGTCGGCGAGCGCAATTTGGGCGAAACGATCGTCCCCGATGAACATGCCCAGAGAGAACGCCCGCCCGCGTGTCTGCGGCAACTGCGCCCATCCAAGGCGCAAACCCTCAGGCACGCCCGACAGGCCCTCGTAGACCCGGCGCTTGACGATTGGCGTGAGTTTGATGGCGTGACGGCTCAGCTCGTCCACCACATTGTCTGGATTCGACAGCGCCCGCCCGAAGGGATTCGCCGGCGCGGATGAGCCGTGCCCGTTGCCATCCGACTGGCCGAATACCGAATGGCGAATCGATTCTTTCAGCTTGGCGAACATCGATGGTTTCGGCTGGCTGCCGTGTGCGTCCGTATACTTCCTGAATCGTGTCATACGGCGATTGTCCCAATGCGCGCAGACATGGCGGGGTGGTCTTGCTCTTAGAAT
The DNA here is from genome assembly GCF_002846655.1 of Bifidobacterium thermophilum. Lineage (NCBI taxonomy): Bacteria > Bacillati > Actinomycetota > Actinomycetes > Bifidobacteriales > Bifidobacteriaceae > Bifidobacterium > Bifidobacterium thermophilum. The sequence continues at coordinate 112,316 of NZ_PCGX01000012.1, forward strand.
AAAACCGTGCTGTCTGTCCACGAACCTCTTGTCCGCCGCGGCCGGTCCCATCCGGCGGCGCGGTTCGCCCTCGTATCTGTACTCATCATCGCCGTGCTCGAATGCGTGGTGTTCAACCTGCCGTATTGGACAGGCGTGGCGGCGAGCACCGATTCACCCGCCACGCTCAACACCATAGGCTCAGGACTGGTGCGTGAAGCCTCCGGCACGCTGGAAGTGACCGATCAGACGAAGGCGTTTCTGTCCGTACCTGTGGACGGCAGTTCACACTATGTTCGCCTCGATCTGGCGCAAGTCACCGGGGCAGCAGGGACGACGCGCTCACGCATCGTATCCGTTGTTCGTGTCCGTCTTGATTCGGACGGCCGCGCCGGCTCGTCCACGCTGGTCGACATATCCCAGCCGCGCTCATTGTATCTGCGCACGGACGCGAAGCATATGGTGAAACTGTGGATTCAGGCTCCCGCCGGCACCCAGGTTCCGATTTTCGCGGTCCGTCCCAATGTTCGCGTCGCATTCCAAGTCGATTGGCTGCGCGTCGCCGTGATGGCCGCCATCGCCGTCCTCATCGCCTGTTGGCGACCTCGTTCGGCGCTGTGGCGCATTCGCGTCAACCCGGCGAGCGCCGCCCAGCGCTTGGCCTTTTTCGCGGTGATGGCAGTTGTCGGGGTGATTTCGCTCACCGGCGCGGCGATTATCGCCACCATCTGGAAACCATTGGTATTCCAAGCCCCGAACGGATACACGTACGATTTCGACCAGTATGGTCATATCGCCGATGCGCTTCTGCAAGGCAAGGTCTGGCTTGATCTGCCGGTGTCATCAACGTTTGCGCAGAGTGCCAATCCGTACGATCCTGCCCTGAGAGAACGTCTGCTGGACGCGGGGGGATCCCCCATCTATTGGGATTACGCGTTCTATCACGGGCACTGGTACTCGTATTTTGGTGTGATTCCGGCGATTATTCTGTTCGTACCCTATCAGGCGCTGTCACACGTGATAGACGGCATGCCGGCCATGCTGCCGTCGGCAAGCGCGGTGCTGGTGTTCCTGTTCGGATTCGTCCTGTTCGGTTCGCTGCTGACAATCAGAATGCTGCGGCATGTTGCCCCCAATTGCTCGGTGGCCGCCATGAGCATGGCCTTGGTGACACTGCTGTTGGGTTCTAACGTAGGGTATCTGTGGCTTCGCACGAACTTCTATTCCGTGCCGATCGCCGCCTCGCTGATGTTCACGACGCTTGGATTGTGGCTGTGGGCGGGAGCTGAACGTCCGGAAGGCTCCCGCCGGCTGTGGCATGTGGGTGACGCGCCCGGATTGTCGTTGCCGCGGTTGGCTTGCGGCGCCGCCTGCATCGCGGCGAACGCGGGATGCCGCCCGACCTTCGCGTTGAGCGCATTGCTGATCTTCCCCATGTTCTGGCGGCAAATCAGGCAGATGGCGAGATTGGTGAGGACGCGCAAGGCGACGCGCCAACTATTGGCCGGCCCCGCGGCGGTGATCCTGCCCGCAATCGCGGTGGTGATTCCGGTGTGCGTCTACAACGCGCTACGTTTCGGCTCGCTGTTCAATTTCGGCAATTCGTATCAGATCACCGTCAACGACATGACCTCATACAGCGAACCGGTGGCGAATATCCCATGGATCATCGGCTATTATCTGCTGCTGCCGCCCCGACTGCAATCGACGTTCCCATTCGTGGCAATCAACCCCACGCCATTGCCACATTGGGGCTTCGCCGAGCCGATGGTCGCCGGATTGTTCGCCATGTGTCCGATGGCGTTGCTGGCCTTCCTCATTCCGCTGTTGCGTCGGCATCGTCGTGAGCGATTTGGCGCGCTGTTCTCCTGCATGTTGATGCTCGGCATCGCCATCATGCTGGTCGATGCGTTCAAAGCCGGGTTGGGCTGGCGGTATATCTGCGATTTCGGGTGGCTCATCACACTGGCAAGCCTGCCGGGACTACTGTGGGTGCTCGGCGAACTGCCCGAACAAGGGGTCACAGGCGGCACAGGAGACACCGGCACACATGTGCTAGACGGTCGCATGACGGGACGCTGGCAACGGTTTGCGCTTGATACCAGGCGCACCCTGATCATGCTGCTCCTGCTGGCGAGCATCCTGTTCCTTCTCGCCTCGTGTTTCGTCACCGGCCGCGATGATTCGCTGCAACGCTCGGCCCCGGACATTTTCGCGCGGATTCAAGCCTGGTTCTCGCTGCTAGGATGACTGGTATGGGTATCTTCTCAGGATTGTTCTCGCGCAGGGATAACACGCCCCGCCCCGACCATGTGACGTTCACGTTGGCACAGGCCTCGTACACGTATGAGGATGGCAACACGGGCTTGCACGACACGACCCTGACCCTCGACACGCGACGCACCGCGGTAATCGGTCTGAACGGCTCAGGCAAGACGACACTACTGAAATTGCTCGACGGCTCGCTCGCCCCCACTTCAGGTTCGGTCACGATCCGCGCGGGCGAGCACACGCTGCACCCCGGCCCCCGCAAAGACCGCAAACGTGTCGAACAGCTGGTCGGCTGCGTACGACGCGAGGAGATTCCGAACAGCTTCTACCGCAGCGAAAACATCGCGAAGGCGCTTGACGCGCATATGCAGGCGCGACACATCGCGGATGCGGAGCGTCAGGCGCGTATCGGTTCGCTGTTGGCGCAGCTTGATTTGTCGGTGTGGCGGGACAGGCCGGCGGACGCACTCGACAGTGAGCACCGTCATCTGCTGGCCATCGCAGCCGCGTTATGCCTTAATCCTACGGTTCTGGTCGCCGACGAGCCGACGAAGGGACTTGACGAAATCGGAACCGCCCACGTGGCGCGCGCCCTGTTTGCGCTTGACCGTCAAGTGGTATTCGCCACGCACGACACGGATATGATCACCAGACCGGAATATGCGATTGACCGGGCATTGCTCTTGGACGGCGGACGTATTGTGTTCGACGGGAGCCCCCAAGACGCGGTCACCGCCTATACTGATTTGATTCGCCGCATGCGCGATCGCGTGTAAGACTAAGCCTGCTCGCGTAAGTCTATGATTCGCACGCGCGATGCCGTCTGCGCCGCTTGCGATGTTCGCGCAGTTTAATCCACTGTTCGCCTGATATCAGTGAACTTGGGTTCTTGCCACCCAAGTTCTTGGGATTTCCGTTCGCGGACGATAGCCTAACAATCGCTAACTTTTCGCTGAATGCTCGCCGGATTCGTCTATTCCTTGAGCATCGCCGCTACGGTATCCAGCATCGCGGCGATGTTGTGCTCGAAACGATCCGGCTGGGGTAGGAGCGAAACCGCGAGATACCCGTTGGAAGTCATGTCGAAGAAGTAGCCAGGCTGCCCGGTCAGCCGATGGTCGCGGATCATCCGCAGCACGACTTCGTTTTCGTCAAGCACCGAGGGGATTCGCACCAAAGCATTCCAGCCACCTTCCATACGCAGCATCGATACCAGACCGTTGGGGTCATCGGCGAGCATACGACGCAAGGTTCCGGCGTTCGTCTGGACACGATCGCTAACCCGTGCGGTCTGTTGCGCCGCCTCGGCAAGGAACGAGGGAAGACGGTCTGCGATGATATCGCTCATCGGCAGATAGTCGTCGGCGATCACGTCAAGTCGTTTCAATGCCTCATCGACATCAAGCTCGGGGCCGGACACCTCGATCCACCCGACTTTCGCATGCGGAGCTGCAAGTGTTTTCGACAACCCGTCCAACGCGAAAGTCAGCACGCGTGGCTCCCCCGCCAAGCGTGCGTTGCCCGGGAACGGGTCGACCGGGAAATCATAGAACACCTCGTCGGCGATAATGGCGACCTCATGCTCGGCACATAGCCTCACGATCGTCTCACGCTCTTCTGGTTTGACGTACGAACCGGTCGGATTGTTCGGATTAATCAGCACCAACGCGCGGATTTTCGCACCTTGCGGGCCATTCAGCATGGATTCCAGTTGCGCGGTATCGATAATCCATGACCCGTCGAAACGCTGTTGATACGTGATGACTTGGACGCATTCCAGCGCCGCAATCGATTCGATGAGCGGATATCCGGGCTTGGGGGCGAGTACGATGTCGCCGGCGTCGCACAGCAGTTTCATCAGCCACGAATACGCTTGTGAGGTTGAGCTGAGCAGATACAGACGATTCGCATCGACCGGCTGCGCGTCAGGCAACGTGGACTCGCGGCGGCGTCTGTCTGCAAGGAAACCGGCCAGTTTCCGCCTGGCTTCGAATTGGCCGCGGGGTTGCGCAGCGTAGACGGTCGGCAAGGATTGCGGCGCGAGCGCGAACTTGGTCGGATTCGAATCGTTGAGTTTGTCAAGCGTGATGCCGTCCTCTTTGGCGGCTTGCTCCGCCCGGGCAATGGCATTCGGGGCGCTGATGTCTACTCGTGATGAAAATCGCACGCCACCATCCTAGCGCATACCCTCATCACGGCCATGGCCGGCAGCGGGCGAGGACTGTCCCGTGGAAGTCAGCGCCGCCAGACTCCCGCCCCGGCAGAGATGCCCCAAGCCAAACCGTCGTTTCCAAAGCCGCCCGCACCTCCACCCTGTGAGCCAATCCTCACACAACAACCCTCCACCCAACCAATCCAGCATTCCCAAACCACTCACGTCGTCACCATGCGAGCCAATCCTCGCACAACACCGCTCCGCACCACCCACCAACCACTCCAAGCCATCCAGACAAGTCATCGTGTGAGCCAATCCTCACACAACCACGGCAAACCCCGCCACATCACCCCTCCCCGACCAACCAACCGGTCACTATGCGAGCCAATCCTCACACAACCACCCTCCACCCAACAAAATCACCACTCCCAGGTCAGCCGCACCTCCACTATGTGAGCCAATCCTCACACAACCACGGCAAAGAGAACCAAAGGCATTGATTATCATCCCAACGGACGTTGCGGCTACAAGACGCTAGGGCATCAGAGAACTCCGTAATGTCGTCGGCATCAGGGGACGCAATCGGGTTTGTCATGTGGCCGGGATTGCCGACCGCGAGTATGCCAGGACATGCGCCGTGCGACAGAAGCAAGCGCCCGGGAGCCCTGATATGCCGATTCCGCGGCTCCGCGTATGCCCGGGCATGCACAAGCCTGCAGACGCCAAGCGATTGTATCGTTCCCCTGCGCCTTCCATCTGGTTGCGTATGTCACCGCATACGCAACCATACGGAACTCTCATTCACCACCATGGTGTCAATACGTCGCAACGACCAAACTTCATCAAACTCCATCAACTCCGCCAACCAACCGACCGCAACCGACCATATCGCTGCCACCGACCAGCCAACCACACCACGAACCAACCGACCGTAACGCCACCGACCAACCACCAGCCAAACCAAACCGGCGAAACCAACCACCAACCCAAACCGACAACCGCCTAAACCGCCTCCAAATACGCGTTGTGGCCCGCCCCAATCATCTCGGGACGGGCCACAACCGATGCTTCAGCATCCTCCGACATCCCAACCGCATGCGTTCATCCGCATCCGGACCAGGATTCGCCGCAGAATCCGTTACTTGGCGGCTTCAGCGGCTTCAGCAGCCTTAGCGGCCTTGACGCTGGCGTAGTAGGCGGCACCGATGATACCTGCCTCATTGCGCAGCTTCGCCGGAACCATCGGGGTCTTGATATCGATGTACGGCAGGAACTTCTCGCTCACACGGCTGACGCCACCGCCGACCACGAACAGATCGGGGTTGAAGTACTTCTCCATGAGGCCGTAGTACTTGGTCAGGCGCTTCGCCCACTTCTTGTAGCTCATATCAAGCTTGTCGCGCACGGACGACGCCGCGTACTTCTCCGCGTCGCCCTTGCCGTTCTGCAGTTCGATATGGCCCAGCTCGGTATTCGGGATGAGCACGCCGTCGTAAATCAGAGCGGTGCCGATGCCGGTGCCGAGCGTGGTCGCGATAACCAGACCATCCTGACCCTTTGCCGCACCGAACTGCTGCTCGGCGATACCCGCCGCGTCAGCATCATTGACGACAACCACCGGACGGCCGCACGCCTTGGAGAACTCCTCGGTGACGTCCACGCCAATCCAAGACTGGTCGAGGTTCGCCATGAAATCAAGCGGCTTGCCAGGCTTGATCGGCGCCGGGAACGCGATACCGACCGGCGCGTCCTCAGGAACTTCAAAATGTTCGAGCTGCTGACGCACAATGTCTGCAACGGCCTGCGGAGTGGATTTCTCCGGGGTCAGAATCTTCAGACGCGGTTCAGCGAACTCACCCTTCTCCAAATTGACGGGAGCCGCCTTGATGCCGGAGCCGCCGATGTCAACGCCGAAAGCCTGTGCTGTCTCAATCATCTTTGACCTTCCTATGAGGTGATGGGGTGTATGAACCGGTACGGCGATTGTACCGCGCCCCCTGACCGAATGAGGCCGCGCCACGCCGAAAACCTGCAAACGCTTTCATCATTGTTCCCAAGTCTTCGGGCGACACGCGGCCAATCGAATTGCAAACGTGACTCCAACCGTCACTTCAGCGCGGGCATCGGCCGCCAATCGGGATCATGCAGCAACTTGTGCGAATCCCACCAGCCGCGCGCGATAGCGGACAGCCCACTGCGCAGGTGCCCCTTATCCACGGCAACCAATCGGATGACCTCCTTGATTGCGGTGGCAGCCGTACCGAGCGCGAACAACGCAGGGCGATAATCCCCATACACCATGAAATACCTCGCCATATACCCACGGTTGCGCATGATGTGATACCGGTTCATATCGGATGTGGAGTTCAACTGCCGCAGCCCGGCGATATTCCAGTTGTCGATATCGCGCGTACGGCGGATGATGACGTCCTTGACTTCGATCGGATTGGTGACTTTGCTGGCAAGATAGCCGTACATCGTGTCATCCCAGTAGATGAAGAACCGCCCGTCTGGGAAGCCGATTTTCTCGACGATGTTGCGGCGGAACAACCCGCCCTCGAAGCACATGGTGTTCATGAGCCGGTAGCCACGCGGCCCGAACGCCGCCGGGGCAATCGGATCGGGGATGCCCAGCGGGACGATGAAGTGATACTGCCAGTAGAACGGACCGCCGTCATAATCGTTGCGGCTGCCCTGGATCACGTCGTGATGGAGGGTCCATGGAGCGAGCTTTTCAATGGCATCCGGCAGCACCGCCACGTCGTCGTCCATGACCCAGAACCATTCGGCGCCGAGCTCATACGCTTTGCGCACGCCGTTGCTGAAACCGCCGGAACCGCCGATGTTGCCTTCTTGTGGGAAGTACACCACACGGTTCATGTTGCCTTCCGTGTCAGCGATGGTCTGCCCCCATTGGGCGGTGACCGCGGCACTGAAATCTTCGACCATCGACTTGGTGGTCTCGCTATGTTCGTTGTCCACGACGACAATACGCCACGGCGCGACGGTCAGCGCCTTGAGCGAATCGAACAGTGTCGCGAGCAGCTTCTGCCGCTTGTAGGTGACGATGACAATGGCCAGCTTGTCGATGGCGGCTTTCTTGGCGTGCTGTGATTGTGTCATAGTCACTATTCTTGCACTTACCCTCGCCGAACGCCGAATATCGAGCTTCGACTTGCGTTTGCTGCCGTCATACGGTATTGATGATTTCTGTAAGTTTCAGGGAAGGTGAAATTCCTTACTGGCGGTAACGACAAGCCGTCCGCATTGAGCGGCGGCGTTCCATGTCGAAGCCCGCGACCCGCGCAAGCGGCTGATCCGGTGGGAATCCGGAGCCAACGGTACAGTCCGGATGGAAGAAACGGAGCTCAGATGAGCATCTTTTCGCATACCCATATTCATGTACGTGCCATTGTCAAGGATGATGATCTGTCAGGAAGCGTCCAGCCTACTGATACCGCAGCTGATTCCCAGGCCACACCCGCAACCACGCCAGCAGCCACACCCGTGGCCGATGCAGCCGACGCAGCCGTGTCACCGAAAGACGCCCATTCGACCGGCGTCGGCGATTCCGGCCGCTGGTCAACCCGCCGCATCGCCATGTACGCATGCTTCGTGGCGTTGTCCATGGCGTTGAGTTTCGTTGAATTCCCGCTGATTCCGGGTGTTCCGTGGCTCAAATACGATCCGTCGGGCATCGTCGCGCTGGTCGCGGGCTTCGCTTACGGTCCTGCGGCCGCGCTGATCGTCAGCATCCTCGGGTTCGTCCCGCATCTGTTCATCAGCCCGTGGGGTACGCTCATGGCCTGGCTGGTCGCAATCGGGTTGTCTGTGCCGGCAGCAGTGATCTACCGGCGTATGCACACCCGTTCCGGTGCGGTGCTCGGTCTGGTCGTCGGCGCAATTGTCGCACTCGTGCTTGCGATTCTCGGCAATCTGGTCATCACCCCGATGTACGCGCATATGACCGTCGCCCAGGTCGCCGCATTGATTGTACCGGCGCTGCTGCCGTTCAATCTTGCGAAGTACGCGATCAACTGCGTAGTCACCTTCCTGATTTACAAGCCAGTGTCTGAACTGCTCAACAAGTCGGCACGCTGACCAACACGCAGGTCTGGCCGTCCGGTGGCCACGAGCGTTGGGCGGCCAGACCTGCATCTCGTTCCTGGAACCTTCGATTCCCGCATCATCGATAAACTCCATTGACGCACCACCCCTGTTCCCACGAAAGATACGGATACCGCACATCATCATGAATATCTCCCGGTTTTCCTCCCCTGCCCCGGATTCGGTCGCGACACCGACACCGGCTTCGGCGCAGGCGGACACGAACGTGAACGACAGGCAGGGCCTTGCCGCGAGCTTGCGCCATGTTCGCTACCGGTATTCCGGTGCACACGACTGGGCACTCGACGGGGTGGACCTCGATATCCATGCCGGTGAATACGTGTGCATCGTGGGGGCCAACGGTTCGGGAAAATCAACGCTTGCCCGGCTTCTTGCAGGGCTTTCCGCCCCGGATTCGGGTATGATCACGTTGGACGGGCATCCGGTGTTCGATGCCGCCGACGCGCATGCCGACCAGTACCGGCTCGCCCGGCATGATATCGGCGCGGTGTTCCAAAATCCTGAGGATCAGATCGTCACGACCATCACCGGCGACGATGTGGCCTTCGGACCGGAGAATCTGGGGATGAGCCGCCCGCGCATCGGCGATCAGGTCGCGCATGCACTCAAAGCGGTCGGCATGATGGAGCGTATCGAAGACGATCCGACGACGATGAGCGGCGGCCAGCAACAGCGCATCGCCATCGCCGGGATCATCGCGATGAATCCTGCGATGGTGGTGCTCGACGAGCCGACCGCGATGCTCGACCAGGATGCGCGTATCGGCGTGCTTGACATCCTTGACGCACTTCACCGGCGGGGGGCCACCATCGTGCATGTGACCCATCATGCGGACGAAGCGCATCGCGGCCAACGCGTCATCACCATGAGCGCAGGGCGGATCATCGACGATTCCACCGTTGCAACGCCATCCCTGGATGGTTATCCCAATTCATCAGAACATCCTGCCAAGGATGATTTCCGTCATCTGCTGCAAACAAGCGGCATGCCGGTCACGTGGCTACACCCTGGTTCAATCGACGGACGTACGCCGTTGCCGTCCGACACGTCGCCTGTGCAGGGGGTCATGTCCCTCGCCGCGGCGACACCCATGACTGCCGGTACCGATGCCGCCGGGATCCCTGGCACCGGTTCGCCCGATGCCGAAGAAATCCCTGCCGCATACCCCCCGGCACCCGCGATCAGCGTGGACCATGTGTCCTTCACCCCCCAAGGCGCAGTCTCCCCCAGCGTGGATCGGTTGACTTTCTCCGTACGTTCCGGCGAAACCGTGGCGCTCATGGGCACCAACGGAGCTGGGAAAACCACGCTGATCAGGCTGCTGGCCGCCTTGGATCGTCCCGACAGCGGCAATATCACCATCGACGGCATCCCTGTAGCCACAGATTACAGGTGTACTGGGAACGCAGACGAAAGGCGACCGACGCAACCGGCTGAACGATTGAAGTCCCGGTTGCTGACTTGGCTCGCCAAGCCCAGGTCGGGGGTGCGCCCGTTGTCCCGCGCCCAACGAGTCCAGTTGAGACACCGGCTTGGACTGGTCATGCAACATCCGGAACGACAGTTGTTTGCACAGACGGTGGCCGAGGATGTCGCGTACGGCCCGCGCAATCTGGGGCTTTCCGAGCAGGAAGTCGCGCAACGTGTCGATGAAGCGCTGGAATTGCTGCATATCGGCGATATCCGCGACCGTTCACCGTTCAGTCTGTCCGGCGGGCAACAGCGACTTGCGGCCATTGCGGGGGTTATCGCCTGCCATCCGGACGTGCTGCTGCTGGACGAGCCGACGGCAAGTCTCGATGAGACGGCGAGCGCACGAATCCGCGGTTTGCTCGCTGATCTGCACCGCCGCGGGGTTACGGTGCTGCTGGTCACCCACAGCATCGACGAGGCACGCGCTGTTGCCGACCGCGTGCTGGTGCTTGAGTCTCCGACAAACGCCCGACAAAAGGTACCCCCGCGATCGGCAGACGAGCAGAAACCGGCGGACACACTACAATCGGAGGCATCCGCGGCGGCATCATCAGACGGTATCCCCGCGATTCCATCTGCCAATACCGCGGATATCCAACCTTCCAAAGCCCAGCGAACCGGCACCGGACGTTCCGCAATCGGCAAGCTTGACACCAGGGTGAAAGTGGTCGCGTTCCTGGCGCTCATGTTTTCGGCGTTCGCCATCAGTTCACCATACCAACTGGCCGTCGGCGCCATCCTGACCGCCGGTATCGTTGCCGCCGCGCGAATCAGCCCACTTCAATTGCTGGCGCGCATCCACATGTTCCTGTTCCTGTTTGTGTTCGCGGGTGCGCTGAACATCTTCTTCGTCCGCACAGGCACACCACTTGCTCATATCGGTCCCGTGCCTATCACCGATGACGGTGTGCACACGGCAATCATCTACGCCTGCCGCTTCGCTCTGGTGATTATTCTCGGCGCGGTGTATGTGGAGACGACAACGCCCACGGCGATGACCGACGCGTTCGAATCCCTCTTGTCCCCGCTCAAACGTTGCGGCATCCATGTCCAGGAGATAGCGCTGGTACTGAGTCTGGCGCTGCGGTTCCTGCCGACGCTGCGGGTGGAAATCATCTCCGTCGCCCAAGCGCAAGCGGCCCGCGGCGGCAGTATCGAAAGCGGTTCCCCGGCTCAGCGGTGCCGTGCGATGTGCGCGATCATCATGCCGGTGTTCGCCGCGTCGCTAAGGCATGCCGACAATTTGAGTCTTGCCTTGGACGCGCGTTCCTATGAGGAAGGCATCCATCGGACTCATTGGCATGAGATGCGAATGCACGCCCGCGATGGCGTGTTCTGTGCGGCTTGTGCCGTCTATGTGGCGGCATTGGTTCTCGTCGCGTTGCTGTGACGTGCGCTGTCACGGTGCCCGCCGCCGCGACCAGACCGTCAAATGACCGTATTGCGTTCCTTTCGTTGCGTCTACGCCGTATTTCCCCTGCATCTCTGCTAACAGCCATTAACATATTGCAGCGATTACAGCAGCTCACCTTGGATAAAGCCCGATGCACCGTCAGCATGATGATTATCCGGATGCCGTCTGCTTCTCTCCAGATGTCCCGCAGCGTCACTACGCCGACGCGGTTGCGGTGTTGCCCCACCTTGTTCTGCGCCGGCATCCTTGGGGTTCTCGGGCGGTGCCGCCCATCCGTCACGCTCCCCCGTCACCGCTGGGTGCGCGGCAAGATCGCGGTCAATCCAGGCCATAATCAATCCCGCCAGTTGATTGATCTCCTGAGCACTCAGTTCTCTGCCCCGCGGAATATGGTGCCATTTTTCGATGCATCCGCGGCAGCAGCATGCGGTGGCGTGTTGGGCGGTGAACACAGGATGACCACGCCAAGGCGTTTGTCTCCCGTCTTTCGCAGGCTGGGCCGCGCCAACCCGTTGGGCGAGCATCTCATGCGCGTGCCGGTCAATGAGTTCACGCCCTTTGCGCCTCGCATATTCAGCGTCGTGCGGACTCAACGTGAATGATGACCGGAATGACGAACGGGACAGCCGTTCCAACGTTTCGGCAACCCAATTGGCAGCTTGCCGAGCGTCGTTTTCGTCGATGCAATCGCCGGATTCGGTCGGCTGCCTTGCACCCGCAGGCAGATTGTCACTCACTGCGATCACGCTTCGTTATGCGTCTCGTGCGTGGGCGCGGCTGTGGACCGGTCGAACGTCTCGACCTGCTCATGCAAGTCATCTGCGATGCGATACCAATGCTGGACCGTATTCTCCAGAAAGAAGTAATACCTGATATACCCGATGAGCAGTCCCAGCATTGCCAGGTAGATGATGGTGGACACAGGAATCGTGGAGGGGATGAGCACCATGAAGGCGAGCGCGACCAAGAACACGGCGATGGTAATCATCATGACTCCCAGATGGATGAGCCGCTCATGCTGTAGCCATGCGAGCTTGCGCTCATGCCAATCCAATAGTCGACGGGGATCTTCACCTTGGTCGAGGCGCGTGGCGATGCTCTTTTCATGCCGTTTCGTCCATTCACGCAGATTCAATCCGTATTTGTCCCGAGTGTCCTCCACGCGTCCCGTAGCTTGTTTTCTCGGTTGATTGCCATCCATCGGCATGCCTCCCTCGCAACGACGCATGCTTTCATCGTACTCGTCCGCGGCATGGATACGACAGTGCTGCGCGGCGACCGGCGCAATTGCGGGAACAGTGCGCAGAAACAATACATGGAAACCGGACGATATTCAGAATGTACAATCGATATGCACGATTGAAAATGCATGACCTCATAGATATGCACGGTTGAAAACTGCACTGGATTGTGGACGCACGAAATGGTGAACCGCGTGGGAATCGCGTGGCAGACGGCAACGCATCACGGAGGAGACAAGAGAAGATGCAGTCCGCTTCCAGTCTGCGTGGTGAACAGCAGACGATTCCTCACTGATGCCGTTAGTCGACCACGCACGTTCCGGCGTGCGCTGAAGCCGCCGCCTGGTCGGTTTGCGCATTCATCGCATATTCCGGGAAGCTTGCACCGGTGCTGTTCAAGGTGTCGCGGTTCGCCCCCAGATACATTACCGCGTAGGAATTCGTCATGCCCTCGTTCTCGACACGAAGCGGCGGAACGGATGTCTCGCAACGGGAATACACCAGATAATGGGCGATTTCATGGCGAAGCTCGTCAAGATACTGCGTCGAGCGAACGACGTACGGGTACGCCTCATGGCCGGTGTTGACGAAGATGGTATCGGCTTTCCCTTCGCAAAATGCCGCGAATGCGTACCGATCCGCTTCCGTTGAAGGGCAGTAGTTGCCCATGCTCTGGAAATCGTAGTCGGCGTGCAGGCCGGCGATTGACAGCATTTGTTCACCCGACTGTAGGTAGGTGCCGTCCTGCCCTGTCTGTCCTTGGAAGGACGCGATCTGCTGTTCGATACTGTCCAATTGTTGCGGCGATGGCGCGTGATGGCTTTCATCTTGGGTAAGGACGATCTCGAAATAGGAGCCGGTCGCCGTGGTATGTGTCTGGATTGAGATGTTGTACGACTTGTGGATCTTGAAATCGTATTCAAGCTGATGCAAGTCGGCGAGCTTTGCCGTGTAGTATGTCGTGGCATCGTTGCGGTTCATGGAGCGTCTCGCATCACCGTATGACGTTGCTTCCAGCATATGATCTAAGGCCTTGAGCCATGAATCAATCGCTGATTGGGCGTCCGGAAGCGCTTTGACATATTCATTGATCTGGGCTGCCGGCATGGCATGGTACTTGTCATGCATGGCTTTGATTTCATTGATGTATTGACGGTATTGGTCGCATGAATCATACCGGTAGCCGATGATTCCGGTCGAATCCGATGAATCTGAAGACGCTGAGTCAGTCGGCCGCTGTTGGTTTTGCGTAGAACCGCTGGAGGACGGCCGAGACGATGGAGAGCCTTGCGCATAGGTGATAGTCCTATCGTGGGATTGAGCTGAAGAAGGCTTGATGACACCGGCGTTGACGAGTCCGCAGAGTATCAGGCATATCACCACAATAACCGTGCAGATGTTATCAAGAACAGAACCATTAGACCAAGGCAGAGGGGAAACAGATGTCCTGTCAGATGTGGAGCGATGGGATCCGTGACGGCTACGAAACCCGCCCATGTTGCTCATATTCGGTACGAAGCCATTAGGCGAATCATCACCGTGATTATCATCATAGAAGTTCATTGATCCCCACCCGTGTCAGTGTTCATTGCAAATGCAAGCGATTGCATATGGAATACCATCATACCGCTCAAAGCCGATATTCAGCCGTTCCCACAGTAAATCAAATTTCACCGCACACCGGCTGAGGGATTCCTACAGCAGTAGTCTGCTCCACACGCTGATTCAGTGGGCATCGCATGCTGATTGGTGGGCCCGCACGCCGATATTGTAAGCACCCAACGCAAGGGCATTGCCACCTACTTCTCCCAAACTGGTTACGCTGATGGATGGTCAGGTGTGGCCGGTTTGTTTGGTGTGTGCCTGTGGCATATAGGAACCGGGGTTTTTGCTGATGATCCCCGCGGGTGTTGTGGCCGTGGGCGTGTCGTGGCATCGGATGTGTTTCCCGTGTCCTTGCCGGCCGCGGGGGGTGCAACCGGGCTTGCCGTGCGGGCCGGGGAGTTTTTTCAAATGCGTATGCCGGGACATGCGCCGTATGCCGGAAGCAGGCGCCCGGCTGGCCCGGTGTGCCGGTAACGCGTCGTTGTGTATGCGCGGGCATGCGCGGGCCGGCGGATGCCAGGCGATTGTATCGTTGCCCGGTGCCTTCCGCCTGGGTTGTGTATGCCGCCGCATACGCGAAGGAATGGATCGCCCAAGGCGATAATCTTTGGTTCCCGTATGCCGTGCCTGTCGTGTGTGTGGTGCCTCACTTGCCGGTTCATGGTCGGGGTGTGTGATGGGGTTGTCCCGGCTTGGCCCGTTTGTTCCATGTGCGGGTGTGGGTGGACGCCTGCGGTTGTGTCCGGGGTATGTGAAAAGGGAGGGGGCACGTGTGGTGTCCCCTCCCTTTCAAGGTTTTGGTGCGGCGGCGTGCTACTCTCCCACACCCTTCCGGGTGCAGTACCATCGCCGTGCCAGGTCTTAGCTTCCGGGTTCGGAATGGGTCCGGGCGTCTCCCCTGGGCCATGGCCGCCGCAAATCTTCAATTGTCATCCCACGGGCCATCACGCCCGTGGGGGCTGGTGTGGTGGGTTGGGGACCGGATAGTGGACGCGACTGAAGGATTGATCCATGTGACGTGCAGGGTGTCTCCCTGTCGTCCGGGTGATGCTCTCGTTTGTTCTTGCCACCCTGTATGGGTGATTGTGTGTGTTGCCGTTCGACTGTTAGTACCGGTCGGCTCCACCCCTCGCGGGGCTTCCACGTCCGGCCTATCAACCACGTGTTCTCCATGGNGTCTCCAGACCCCCAGGGGGGTCACGGAATCCTGATCTCGGAGCAGGCTTCCCGCTTAGATGCTTTCAGCGGTTATCCCTCCCGAACGTAGCCAACCGGCCGCGCCACTGGCGTGACGACCGGCATACCAGAGGTTCGTCCACCC
>NZ_PCGX01000013.1:0-1701 GCF_002846655.1 Bifidobacterium thermophilum
CCCCACAAAGAAGGCTCCGACGGATCGTAGGCGCACGGTTTCAGGAACTCTTTCACTCCCCTACCGGGGTGCTTTTCACCTTTCCCTCACGGTACTGGTACACTATCGGTCAGACGGGAATACTTAGGCTCACCCCACGGTCGGGGCTGATTCACACGGGATTCCCCGAGGCCCGTGCTACTTGGGCAAACTGTGATACCGAGACGACACGCATACGGCTACGGGGCCATCACCCTCTACGGCCAGGCATTCAATCCTGCTCGCCTCACACGTCGTTTTATCACTCGGCCCGGCCCCGTCGGAGACCGGACACACAGGCCCGCAACACCCCACGCGCAACCCCCGACGGGTATCACACGCGCAAGGTTTGGCCTGGTCCGCTTTCGCTCGCCACTACTCACGGAATATCCTTTCCTGCAGGTACTGAGATGTTTCACTTCCCTGCGTACCCCCCGCACCCAAAGGCGCGGTGACAGCCCATGACGGCTGCCGGGTCACCCCATTCAGAAACCCTCGGATCAAAGCCAGCTCGGCGGCTCCCCGAGGCATATCGCTGCCCGCCACGTCTTTCATCGGTCCCGTCTGCCAAGGCATCCACCATACGCCCTTGCAGGCAACCCCACACACGGGGAACCCGCAAGACCAAACGAACACCGGACGACAGATCATCAACACTCTGCGATCACAAAACGATCAAACAAACAACCAGACCCCCAAAACGGGGACCCGGTCGAAATACATCAGTACAAGCAGACCACAACCAGCCACCCCAAAAAGGGCGGCCACGCGGTCCGCTCGCGTCCACTCTCCAGTTCTCAAACCACCACGCCACACCACACACCCCCACCCGGCGACAACCGGACGGGAACCCATGGCGGGCACCCGAACGCCAACCCCCCGACAAGGAGGGCCGTGGCGGCCAGGGAACCCAACAGCATGCCCATACCCGCCCCCACAACAGGGACGCAACGATCCTTCCACGCCAGCACGCCCGACACCCCAGGGAGAAAACCCCGGGAACCATGCCAGGCACTCAATAAGATTCTCCGTAGAAAGGAGGTGATCCAGCCGCACCTTCCGGTACGGCTACCTTGTTACGACTTAGTCCCAATCACGAGCCTCACCTTAGACGGCTCCCCCCAGCAGAACTGGTCAGGCCACCGGCTTCGGGTGCTGCCCACTTTCATGACTTGACGGGCGGTGTGTACAAGGCCCGGGAACGCATTCACCGCGGCGTTGCTGATCCGCGATTACTAGCGACTCCGCCTTCACGGAGCCGGGTTGCAGGCTCCGATCCGAACTGAGACCGGTTTTCAGGGATCCGCTCCATGTCACCATGTCGCATCCCGTTGTACCGGCCATTGTAGCATGCGTGAAGCCCTGGACGTAAGGGGCATGATGATCTGACGTCATCCCCACCTTCCTCCGGGTTAACCCCGGCGGTCCCCCGTGAGTTCCCGCCATGACGCGCTGGCAACACGGGGCAAGGGTTGCGCTCGTTGCGGGACTTGACCCAACATCTCACGACACGAGCTGACGACGACCATGCACCACCTGTGAACCCGCCCCGAAGGGAAACGACGTCTCCGCCGTCGCCGGGAACATGTCAAGCCCAGGTAAGGTTCTTCGCGTTGCATCGAATTAATCCGCATGCTCCGCCGCTTGTGCGGGCCCCCGTCAATTTCTTTGAGTTTTAGCCTT
>NZ_PCGX01000014.1:0-6211 GCF_002846655.1 Bifidobacterium thermophilum
TGTTGATGCTGATCGACGATGAATCCGGGTGCAGTGGGACTGAAACGTCTCACCGCACCCGGATTCATCGGCGTGGGAGGTGTTGCGATGCCGCACTTGATTGTTTCCGCGACGCTGTTCAGAATGTGGAACGTTCGATTTGGGGGATGGGGCAGGTAACGGACGTGGTCGGCGTACGTGACGCGGTGAGGTTTGTTGTGGCGCGGTGTGTGTGGCGTCGTGTTGTTTTGGTGTGTGGTGTGTGGTGTTTTCGACACGCCGGTGTTTGCGTGTGTTTTGTAGGGTTTGTGGGGTGGTGGTTGGGTGGTTGGTTTGCGTGGGTGGTGTTGGTGGTGTATGTTGTTCTCTTGCTGCCGCTCGCCGGCCGGCTTCCCTTGGGGGGTTGGTTTTGTCGGGTGTGTGGTGGTGGTTTGAGAACTCAAGAGCGTGTCTGTACTACTTCTTTATAGTCAATGATTGCCAGTCCGGTCCCCGCTTCCGTGCGGGGTGTTTGATTGTCCTGCGTGGGAGTCCGCGAGGGCGGTTGATGGGGGTCGGGGTTTTCGTGCGAGTCGCCTTTCCTTATTAGGCGACCGTCAATTATTTTGTGAGAGTCTGTTTTTGGCTTTCCGCATTGTTTTTTTGTGGAGGGTTCGATTCTGGCTCAGGATGAACGCTGGCGGCGTGCTTAACACATGCAAGTCGAACGGGATCCTGCAGGCTTTGCTTGCGGGTGAGAGTGGCGAACGGGTGAGTAATGCGTGACCAACCTGCCCCATGCTCCGGAATAGCTCCTGGAAACGGGTGGTAATGCCGGATGTGCCGGGCTCCTGCATGGGGGTCCGGGAAAGCTCTGGCGGCGTGGGATGGGGTCGCGTCCTATCAGCTTGTTGGCGGGGTGAGGGCCCACCAAGGCTTCGACGGGTAGCCGGCCTGAGAGGGCGACCGGCCACATTGGGACTGAGATACGGCCCAGACTCCTACGGGAGGCAGCAGTGGGGAATATTGCACAATGGGCGCAAGCCTGATGCAGCGACGCCGCGTGCGGGATGGAGGCCTTCGGGTTGTAAACCGCTTTTGTTTGGGAGCAAGCCCTTCGGGGTGAGTGTACCTTTCGAATAAGCACCGGCTAACTACGTGCCAGCAGCCGCGGTAATACGTAGGGTGCGAGCGTTATCCGGATTTATTGGGCGTAAAGGGCTCGTAGGCGGTTCGTCGCGTCCGGTGTGAAAGTCCATCGCCTAACGGTGGATCTGCGCCGGGTACGGGCGGGCTGGAGTGCGGTAGGGGAGACTGGAATTCCCGGTGTAACGGTGGAATGTGTAGATATCGGGAAGAACACCAATGGCGAAGGCAGGTCTCTGGGCCGTTACTGACGCTGAGGAGCGAAAGCGTGGGGAGCGAACAGGATTAGATACCCTGGTAGTCCACGCCGTAAACGGTGGATGCTGGATGTGGGGCCCTTCCACGGGTCCCGTGTCGGAGCCAACGCGTTAAGCATCCCGCCTGGGGAGTACGGCCGCAAGGCTAAAACTCAAAGAAATTGACGGGGGCCCGCACAAGCGGCGGAGCATGCGGATTAATTCGATGCAACGCGAAGAACCTTACCTGGGCTTGACATGTTCCCGGCGACGGCGGAGACGTCGTTTCCCTTCGGGGCGGGTTCACAGGTGGTGCATGGTCGTCGTCAGCTCGTGTCGTGAGATGTTGGGTCAAGTCCCGCAACGAGCGCAACCCTCGCCCCGTGTTGCCAGCGCGTCATGGCGGGAACTCACGGGGGACCGCCGGGGTTAACCCGGAGGAAGGTGGGGATGACGTCAGATCATCATGCCCCTTACGTCCAGGGCTTCACGCATGCTACAATGGCCGGTACAACGGGATGCGACATGGTGACATGGAGCGGATCCCTGAAAACCGGTCTCAGTTCGGATCGGAGCCTGCAACCCGGCTCCGTGAAGGCGGAGTCGCTAGTAATCGCGGATCAGCAACGCCGCGGTGAATGCGTTCCCGGGCCTTGTACACACCGCCCGTCAAGTCATGAAAGTGGGCAGCACCCGAAGCCGGTGGCCTGACCAGTATTGCTGGGGGGAGCCGTCTAAGGTGAGGCTCGTGATTGGGACTAAGTCGTAACAAGGTAGCCGTACCGGAAGGTGCGGCTGGATCACCTCCTTTCTACGGAGAATCTTATTGAGTGCCTGGCATGGTTCCCGGGGTTTTCTCCCTGGGGTGTCGGGCGTGCTGGCGTGGAAGGATCGTTGCGTCCCTGTTGTGGGGGCGGGTATGGGCATGCTGTTGGGTTCCCTGGCCGCCACGGCCCTCCTTGTCGGGGGGTTGGCGTTCGGGTGCCCGCCATGGGTTCCCGTCCGGTTGTCGCCAGGTGGGGGTGTGTGGTGTGGCGTGGTGGTTTGAGAACTGGAGAGTGGACGCGAGCGGACCGCGTGGCCGCCCCTTGTGGGGTGGCTGGTTGTGGTCTGCTTGTACTGATGTATTTCGACCGGGTCCCCGTTTTGGGGGTCTGGTTGTTTGTTTGATCGTTTTGTGATCGCAGAGTGTTGATGATCTGTCGTCCGGTGTTCGTTTGGTCTTGCGGGTTCCCCGTGTGTGGGGTTGCCTGCAAGGGCGTATGGTGGATGCCTTGGCAGACGGGACCGATGAAAGACGTGGCGGGCAGCGATATGCCTCGGGGAGCCGCCGAGCTGGCTTTGATCCGAGGGTTTCTGAATGGGGTGACCCGGCAGCCGTCATGGGCTGTCACCGCACCTTGGGTGCGGGGGGTACGCAGGGAAGTGAAACATCTCAGTACCTGCAGGAAAGGATATTCCGTGAGTAGTGGCGAGCGAAAGCGGACCAGGCCAAACCTTGCGCGTGTGATACCCGTCGGGGGTTGCGCGTGGGGTGTTGCGGGCCTGTGTGTCCGGTCTCCGACGGGGCCGGGCCGAGTGATAAAACGACGTGTGAGGCGAGCAGGATTGAATGCCTGGCCGTAGAGGGTGATGGCCCCGTAGCCGTATGCGTGTCGTCTCGGTATCACAGTTTGCCCAAGTAGCACGGGCCTCGTGGAATCCCGTGTGAATCAGCCCCGACCGTGGGGTGAGCCTAAGTATTCCCGTCTGACCGATAGTGTACCAGTACCGTGAGGGAAAGGTGAAAAGCACCCCGGGAGGGGAGTGAAAGAGTTCCTGAAACCGTGCGCCTACGATCCGTCGGAGCCTTCTTTGTGGGGTGACGGCGTGCCTATCGAAAAATGAGTCTGCGAGTCAGTGGCATGTGGCGTGCATAAGCCGTGTGGCGTATGCGTAGCGAAGGCGAGTCTTAAAAGGCGTTTGTCGCGTGTCCTGGACCCGAAGCGGGATGATCTAGCCCTGGGCAGGTTGAAGCGTGGGTAAGACCGCGTGGAGGACCGCACCCACCTGGGTTGAAAACCGGGGGGATGACCTGGGGCTAGGGGTGAAAGGCCAATCAAATTCCGTGATAGCTGGTTCTCTCCGAAATGCATTTAGGTGCAGCGTCGCGTGTCGCCTCCGGGGGGTAGAGCTACCGGATGCTTGAGGGCCCGTTTCGGGTACCGACAGCAGCCGAACTCCGAATACCCGTGAGGTGTGGCGCGGCAGTGAGTCGGCGGGGGATAAGCTCCGTCGTCGAGAGGGAGACAGCCCAGAGCGTCGTTTAAGGTCCCGAAGCGTGTGCTAAGTGGGAAAGGATGTGGGGCCGCATAGACAGCCAGGAGGTTGGCTCAGAAGCAGCCATCCTTGAAAGAGTGCGTAACAGCTCACTGGTCTAGTGGTCCCGCGCCGACAATGTAGCGGGGCTCAAGCACACCACCGAAGACGCGCCAGCAGGTTTCCTGCTGGGTAGGAGAGCGTCCCCCATGGGGCGAAGCGGCCGCGTGAGCGTGTCGTGGACCGTGGGGGAGTGAGAATGCAGACATGAGTAGCGAGAGACGGGTGAGGATCCCGTCCGCTGGATGACCAAGGGTTCCGGGGCCACGTTCGTCGTCCCCGGGTCAGTCGGGTCCTAAGGCGAGGCCGACAGGCGTAGTCGAATGGATGAACGGGTTGATATTCCCGTACCGGCTGGGGACCGTCAAAGCCGAAGCGCGTGCGCTAACCTCCGCTTCCCGTGGAAGCGCCTTTCGGGGCGTGGACGCGGGTGGTGTTGGGATCCCGCGTGTGGTAGGCCGACGCAGGAGTGACGCAGTCAGGTAGCCGGCCGCGGAGGTGGTTTTCCGTGGTCAAGCGTGCAGGCCGTCCCGCAGGCAAATCCGCGGGGCATCAAGGCCGAGGCGTGATGATGGGCCCCTTGTGGGGCGAATCCGGTGATCCCTTCTGCCGAGAAAAGCTTCGGCGCCAGGGCCCTATGCCGCCCGTACCCGAAACCGACACTGGTGGTCTGGTAGAGTATACCAAAGCGATCGAGCGAATCCTGGTCAAGGAACTCGGCAAACCACTCCCGTGCCTTCGGTATAAGGGAGACCCCCTGGGGTGATGCGCCTCGCGCGTTGAGCCTTGGGGGGTGGCACAGGCCAGGGGGTAGCGACTGTTTACCAAAAACACAGGTGCATGCGAAGGCGCAAGCCGCTGTATATGCACTGACGCCTGCCCGGTGCCGGAAGGTTAAGAGGATCCGTCAGCCCCTTCGGGGGTGAAGCGGTGAATTCAAGCCCCGGTAAACGGCGGTGGTAACTATAACCATCCTAAGGTAGCGAAATTCCTTGTCGGGCAAGTTCCGACCTGCACGAATGGCGTAACGACTTCCCCGCTGTCTCGACCAGGAGCTCGGCGAAATTGCAGTACGAGTAAAGATGCTCGTTAAGCGCAGAAGGACGAAAAGACCCCGGGACCTTTACTATACCTTGGTATTGTCGTCAGGTCTGGATTGTGTAGCATAGGCGGGAGGCTGTGAGCCGCGGGCGCCAGCCCGCGGGGAGCCGGAAGGTGAAATACCGCTCTGTCCACACCTGGCGTCTAACCTCGAAGAGTCATCCTCTTCAGGGACAGTGCCTGGCGGGTAGTTCAACTGGGGCGGTTGCCTCCCAAAGAGTAACGGAGGCGCTCAAAGGTCCCCTCAGCCCGGTTGGCAACCGGGTGTCGAGTGCAATCGCACAAGGGGGCTTGACTGCGAGACCGGCGGGTCGAGCAGGGACGAAAGTCGGAGATAGTGATCCGGTGCCGGCGCACGGGCGCGGCATCGCTCAACGGATAAAAGGTACCCCGGGGATAACAGGCTGATCATTCCCAAGAGTCCATATCGACGGGATGGTTTGGCACCTCGATGTCGGCTCGTCGCATCCTGGGGCTGGAGCAGGTCCCAAGGGTTCGGCTGTTCGCCGATCAAAGCGGCACGCGAGCTGGGTTCAGAACGTCGTGAGACAGTTTGGTCTCTATCCTCTGCGCTCGTTGGAATCCTGAGGAGGCCTGCCCATAGTACGAGAGGACCTGGGTGGACGAACCTCTGGTATGCCGGTCGTCACGCCAGTGGCGCGGCCGGTTGGCTACGTTCGGGAGGGATAACCGCTGAAAGCATCTAAGCGGGAAGCCTGCTCCGAGATCAGGATTCCGTGACCCCCTCGGGGGTCTGGAGACTCCATGGAGAACACGTGGTTGATAGGCCGGACGTGGAAGCCCCGCGAGGGGTGGAGCCGACCGGTACTAACAGTCGAACGGCAACACACACACCCGCCCATACAGGGTGGCAAGAACAAACGAGAGCATCACCCGGACGACAGGGAGACACCCTGCACGTCACATGGATCAATCCTTCAGTCGCGTCCACTATCCGGTCCCCAACCCACCACACCAGCCCCCACGGGCGTGATGGCCCGCGGGATGACAATTGAAGATTTGCGGCGGCCATGGCCCAGGGGAGACGCCCGGACCCATTCCGAACCCGGAAGCTAAGACCTGGCACGGCGATGGTACTGCACCCGGAAGGGTGTGGGAGAGTAGCACGCCGCCGCACCCAAACCTTGAAAGGGAGGGGACACCACACGTGCCCCCTCCCTTTTCACATACCCCGGACACACACGCAGGCGACCACCCACACCCGCACATGGAACAAACGGGCCAAGCCGGGACAACCCCATCACACACCCCGACCATGAACCGGCAAGTGAGGCACCACACACACGACAGGCACGGCATACGGGAACCAAAGATTATCGCCTTAGGCGATCCATTCCTTCGCGTATGCGGCGGCATACACAACCCAGGCGGAAGGCACCGGGCAACGATAC
>NZ_PCGX01000015.1:0-1259 GCF_002846655.1 Bifidobacterium thermophilum
AGCTGGTCGTGCAAACCATGTTCCGCGAGCATCCTGATGCCGACACCGAATTCATCAACGCAGTGTACCGTCTCGTAGAACTCAACGCGTCCGATCTTCATCTGGTGGTCGGTGACAACCCCATGCTGCGAGTCGATGGGCGACTCATGCCAGTGCCGGAAAGCCAAGTCTGGGATAAGGAGCGGACGTTGGCTGCGGTGCAGGTGATGACGACGGATGAGGAGTTGCAGCGGTTCGAGCAGGAGCTCGAGTTGGATGTGTCGTTCGCGATCGGGGATCTGGTCAGGTTCCGTGTGAACGTGTACCAGGATCGTAACGGCGTGTGCGCGGCGTTGCGTACGATCCCGTTGGAGATCAAGACGGTCACCCAGTTGGGCCTGGACCAGAGGATCGCGGACCTGGCGCTCCTGCCGCGCGGCCTGGTGCTGGTGTGCGGCCCGACGGGTTCGGGCAAGTCGACCACGCTGGCCGCGATCGTGGACAAGGCGAACGCGGAGCGGCACGACCATATCATCACGATCGAGGACCCGATCGAGTTCGTGCACCGGCACAAGAACTGCGTGGTCAGCCAGCGTGAGGTCGGCACGGACACGTTGAGTTTCGCGGAGGCGCTCAAGCACGCGTTGCGTGAGGACCCGGACATCATCATGGTGGGCGAGTTGCGTGATCTGGAGACGATCAGCACGGCGTTGACGGCCGTGGAGACCGGCCACTTGGTGTTCGCGACCCTGCACACGCAGGACGCGGGCTCGACGGTGGACCGTCTGATCGACGTGTACCCGGAGAACCAGCAGCAGCAGATCCGCGTGCAGGTCGCGTCCACGTTGCGGGCGGTGATCGTGCAGACGCTGCTGCCGAAGGCGAGCGGGCACGGGCGTGTCCCGGCGACCGAGGTGATGTACGCGACGCCGGCGATCAGCGCGTTGATCCGCGAGGGCAAGACGCATCAGGTGCGTACGCAGTTGCAGTCGGGCGGCGACCTGGGCATGCACACGCTGGACCAGGATCTGGCGCGGCTGGTCAACCGGGGCGACGTGCAGCTCGACATCGCCGAGAAACGCTGCCAGGACCGCAAGGAATTCGAGAAGCTCGTCCAGGCCCGCGCCGCCTACTGACCGCAAGCCGGGGGCCGACCCGGCCGGTGACAATCAGTCCTCCGGCCGAACGAATCACCCCCGGCCGAACGAATCGACCCAAGGCGACCCCGTCCCGATCCTACCGGCCGGTCATCCCCCTGTTTCTGCCGACGCTGAGACCCC
>NZ_PCGX01000016.1:0-1133 GCF_002846655.1 Bifidobacterium thermophilum
ACCGGCGGGCATGCGCGTTTTCGATTGGCTGAAACCTTGGTCGGGCATGGTCCCGGACGCCTTCCATGGATTGTGGCCGCTCTACTGGTTCGGCGCTTGCATGTTGTACGGCGTCCTGTTGGCGGCGTCCGGCCGGATGCCGTCCCCGGCGGGTTGGCTGGCATGTGCGGCAGGCGTGGCGCTGCTTCGCGTCGCCTTCGGGGCGGTGAAAACCCTCCAGTGGCTTGGCGGGTATGATTTCCGCCTGTTCTGCCTGCTGCTTGCCGCTGCGGTCGTGTCTCTCGCCGTCGAGTACCCGTTCATGCGTTGGGCGGTCATGCGGGTGCTGTGATGGAGGATATCGTGGATTTTGTGAGGTGTGTCGTCCCGGATGTATTCGCCGAGACCCGGGGGTTTTCCTGGGCGGCCGCATGTCTCGGGGTGTTCTTCTATGTCGTGGTCTGTGGTCTTCCGGGCGGGTTCCGTTGCTGTCTTGTGTTGGCCGCCGCCGTGGCCGCGTGGAGGCTGGCCGTGGCGGGTGCATGCGGGTTGTCCTATATGGCGCGGATCGTGCCGTGGGGGTTGCCGTGGCTGTCTCTGATCGTGGTCTCGCTGGCCGGCGGCATTCCCGCGGTGCGATGGCTTATCCACGCCGTCGGGTATTAGGGACCGCCTCTGGCGTGTCCGGGATACGCCGTGAAGATTCCCGCCCAAGAGTAAGGTTGTCCCCGAGACACAATGACGGTGTCCAAACGGGACGCATGACCGGGGTGTAACAGCCCTGCGGGAACGGCCCGAAGGGCGCCGGACATGGAAGGTGAGGAACCATGAAGAAGAACCATACCCCGCAGCACGCGGCGTCGCTGCCCCGTCGCGGAACCATTGACATGAAGCCGATGCTGGCGGTCGGTCTGACCGCGGCGACGGTGCTTGCCCCGCAGGCCGCGATGGCAGACGAGACCACGCCGGAACAGGCCCCGGACCAGTCCACGCAGCAGGCCGCGGCCACCCCGACCGATCCGGTCGAGGCCGCGCAGGCGGACGTCCAGTCGGCGAAGGACGTGCAGTCGGCCGCGCAGGCGGACGTCGAGACCAAGCAGGCCGAGGCCGACAAGGCGGACGCCGCGGCGCAACAGGCCAAGGCGAACGTGGAG